>SXOM01000490.1 GCA_005776735.1 Pseudomonadota bacterium | reverse complement strand
TGGACGACCACGTGCGGAACGCGGCGAAGTCCGACTGCAGCGCGATGAACTCGTCCATCGCGGCGCCCGGGACCGGGTCGTGGTCCAGGCACGCCGCCAAGAGCCACACCACCCCGCTACTCGGGGAGCTGCGGGATGCCGAGCAGGTCGGCGGCCGCGCCCATGCGCTCGACGAGCGAACCGGCGACGGTGGGATCGGCCTCGGTGGCCAGGAGGGTGAACAGGACACCGTACGGCGTGGCCAGATCGGCCGCGGAGGGGTTGTCGGCGTCCCACGTCGCGGGCACCTCGGGGATGGCGTCGCCGCCGAGCGCGTCGTAGCCGGCCTGCACACGGTCGAAGCCGGCGAGGATCTCGGCGTCGACGGCGTCGCCGCCGTCCTGCTCGCCGAGCCACGGCTGGAAGGCGGTGTAGATCGCGAGCCCTCCTTCGAGGTTGGCGCGCATGTCGCCGAGGGTGTGCTGCGCGTAGCGGGACTCGTCCTCGCCGGTCTGCGCGAGCGCGACCTTCTCGTATTGTTCGGCCATCGACCCGATGACCCCGCGGAACGCGGCCGCCGAGTCGAGCGCGAGCGGCTCGAAGTCTTCGTGCATCGTCTCGGTGTCGTCGACCAGGCGTTGGCACAGCCCGTCGCGGAAGGCGGCGGCCTGCGTCTCGTCGGCCGGGAACGCCGCGACCGTGTAGTCCGGGAGCGCCGCTTCGAACGCGACCACGTGCGCCGGGTGCCGGTCGGCCCAGACGATGCGCTCGATGGCGTGCACGCCGGTGACGTGCTCCCCGTCGAACAGGTCGTCGTCCGGCCCCTCCGCGAGGAAGCCGTCGTACCGCTCGTCGGTGGCGGCGTCGAGCTCGGGGAAGAGCACCGCGATGGCGCCTTCCACCCGTTCGTAGCCCACGCGCGCCGACCGCCAGCTCGTCTCCATGCCGGCGGTCTCGCCGGGGCCCCAGCCGTCGGCGTCGGGGGCGGGAGCGGCCGCCTGCACCGCGAGCGCGGCGTCGGCGAGCGCGTGGAGTTCGTCGTCGACGTACGCCTTCACGTCGAGGATGCTCTGGGTTTCGGGGTCGACCGTGGCGTCGTTGTCCGTGGAGCAGGCGAAGAAGAGGGTCAGGAACATCGGGGGTCCGGGGCGTTGGGGTTCAGAGGGACTCGATCCACACGATCAGCTCGGCGCGATCGGCGTCGGAGAGGGCTTGGAACGCGGCGACCGAAGGCGCCGCCTCGGAGCCCTCGGCGCCGTGCAGCACGGTGGCCTCCTCGACCGTCGCGGCGCGCCCGTCGTGGAGGAAGCTGCGCATGAACCGGAGGCCCACCAGCGGGGGCGTGCGCCACTCGCGCGGCCCGGCCTCGTAGTCGGACAACCCGTCGGAGAAGGCCGGCCCCATGTCGTGCAAGAGCAGGTCGGTGTACAGCTCGGCGTCGACGCCGGCGAGCTCGGGCACGGGCCAGTCGGCCCGCGTCGGGAGCGAAGGCACGTGGCAGTCCGCGCAGCCCACGTCGACGAAGAGCGCGCTGGCGTCGAGCGTTTCGCGGGCGGGAATCGCGAGCAGTCGCATGTAGTCGGCGGTGCGGTTGACCACCTCGAGGCCCAGGTCGACCCCGGGCGCGAGGTCGTCGTCGAGGCCGTCGGGGTTCGGCAGCTCGACCGGGCGCATCGGCGAGGTGATGGCCATGTCGCCCTGGTAGGCGTCGGCGGCGAACCCATCGAGCGTGGGCACGCGCGCCTTCAGGCCGAAGCGGCCGACCACCGTGGCGCCGGGCGTGCACGGGAAGAACGCCGGCTCGTCGTTGGCCTCGAAGTCACACCGGACGTGGTTCGGGCGCCCGCTGACGACGCCGAGCGCGGCCTGCTCGGCCGCGAGCGCCTCGATCGTCGCATCGGCGACCGCCTCCATGTACCCCCGTCCGAAGACGGCCGGCGGCGCGCGGGTGCTGACCAACACCCGCCCGTCGTCGGGGATCGTGAGCGGCGTCGTGGCGCCGCCCGCGACGTAGGGGCGCTCGGTGTGACCGAACGGGAGCAGCTCGCCGTCGAGCTTGGTGTCGTCGGGCACCACCATCTTTCGCACCACGCCCGGCCCCCGCGCGTCGTCGCCATGACAGCTCGCGCACGCGCTGCGGATGTAGGCGGGGCCGAGCCCGTCGGCCTCGCGGCGGGCCGCTTCGAACTCGACGTCGCCTTCGTCGAAGCGGGCCATCCACGCATCGGCGAGGCCACGGATCGGGCCGTCGGAGGGGTCCTCCGCCACGAGCGTGAGCCCGTCGAGCGGGTCGGTCGGCGTCGGGGCCGGGACGCAGGCGACGAGGAGGGAGACGATCATGCTGATAATGATAATGAGAATTATTATCTAGTGCAACCCTCGGGGTGCGGTCGATGCCCGGCCGGAGCGCGCCGCGCGCCCGCCCCGATCGAGGTCGGGACGGTCACGGCGCGGCGCCCGAACCGGTTGACCCTCGGCCGGGCCCACCGTACACTCCACAGGTGCCGAGGCCACCCGCGCGCGTCGCCGCTCTGCTCCGCGTGTGCGCGTGCGGGGCGCTCGCGGGCTGCACCGACTACTCGTTGTACGCGATGGCCGACGAGGCGGTCCGCCTGACCCACGAGTGGCGGTACAACCCGGAGTCTGACGGGGTGACGCTGTCGGCGTGCCCGTCCCTGGCTCCGCTCGAGGCCAGCTCGCCCATCGACGAATCGTGCGACGCCGAGCTCCAGACCGGCCCGCTCCTGACCCAGGTGGAGTGGAGCCGCAGCGACTTCCTGCAGATGCCCGAGTACACGCAGGTCGTGACCGCGCCCATGGTCGGGCAGCTCACCGACGACGACGGCGACGGGCGCATCACGCGCGCCGACGTCCCGGACATCGTGGTCGTCGCCGACGACGACGGCAGCGAGGCCGACCGGTTCGGCCTCCTGGTGGTCCTCTCCGGGCTCGACGGGAGCGTGCACACCGCGATCAGCAGCAGCACGGTCGGCGACGCCGAGCTCCACCCCTACCGGTACGCCACGCCGGCCCTCGGCGACCTCGACAGCGACGGGGTCCCCGAGATCGTGACCGTGGTCCGCGTGGGGTACTCCGGCGGGGGCGGCGGCGGCGGCGGCGGGGGCGGCGGGGGCG
>SXOM01000063.1 GCA_005776735.1 Pseudomonadota bacterium | reverse complement strand
CGGGTCGCTCGGCGTGGCCGGCGAGGCCTGGCTGCTCCACGGCGAGGGCCGGCCGACGACGTTCGTGCTCGAGGGCTCCGCCCGCGGCTCGCTCGGCGCGGTCAGCGGGATCGATGGTGCGGTGCTCGTGAACACCGGCCCGGCCGCCGTGACGCTCGCGAGCGGCACGACCATCGCGGCCAACACGCCCTTCGACGTGCGGCTGACGGCGGGCATCGACCTCGGGCTCTTCAAGGTGGACGTCGGCGGTCGGCTCTTCAGGCAGGGCGACCTGTGGGAGATCCGCGTCGATCGCGGCCGGGGCCGGCTCAATTTCTTCGACGTCGCCTCGCTGGCCTTCGATGCCGGCGGGTTCTATCGCTCCAACGGCGCCTATCTGTTCAGCCGTAGGAGGCCACCCCCACAAACTCGACGATTGTGAAATTCAGAGCACTGCCGACGGGAAGGCCTCCGGACAACAGTCGCGCAGAGAGCACGCCGCCGTCAGTTCCGTGCACGAACGCGTCCACCAGCCCATCCCCATCGACGTCCCCGCCGGTAAACTCAGCCCGCTGCGAGGTCGCAGAGTAGTCTCCCACGGAACCGGAATCTGAGAAGTGCATGCGAGAACAAGAATCACGAACCCGACCCCCGCTCACCCAGTCTGAGCCGGGAAGGTAACACAGCTCGTCCACCGCCACGGCATCGAACTGTAGGTCGTCCAGGCCGTCTCCGTCCAGGTCTCCGACCGTGCATCCAACCAGACAGCCCTGATCGTCATCCACAAACATGCTTGAGAGCTCGCCGAAGGTGTGCTCCGCGCCGAGCTCGGGACCGCCGGCGAGGGCGCTGATCTGCGAGCTGCCGCCACTGCCGAGCGTGAACAGGAGCACGTCGGCGAGGCCGTCGCCGGTGAGGTCGCCGACCCCACCACGCGGGTCATCCTCGGTCACCAGCTTCACCCCGTCACCGTCCAGCCACACCGCCGCGGCCGCCCGGTCCAGGCGGGTGTCGTCGGCCGGGATGGGGTCGTCGGTGCCGGTGAACAGGAACAGGCCCCCGGCGGGGCCGCCACCGCGCCAGTGGGTGAGCACCCAGACGTCGTCCAGACCGTCGCCGGTGGAGTCGGCCGGCGCGAGGTCGGCGTAAATCCCCCAGTCCGGGGAGTCGTCGGTCCACGTGTCCCCTTCGAGCCAGGTGGTCACCGGCAGCCCCGACTCGGGGGGGCTCCACACGTAGATCATCTCGTCGTCAGCCCAAGCGTGCAGCACGAAGTCCGGCGCTCCCCCACCCGCCACCTGGCCGGTGTGCGCACTCGAGAAGTTGACGCCCGCCCACCGGATCTCCCAGCTCCACATCGTCGACACGTCCCACGTCTCGCTGCACGAGTGGTCGGGGATGGGCTCGCCGTCGCAGTCCTGGTCCAGGCCGTCGCAGCCGTCCGGTGCGCCGGGGTGCACGTGGTCCCGCGTGTCGTCGCAGTCCCCCTCGGCGGGCGTGTACCCGTCGCGGTCCTGGTCCAGCGTATCGGGGTCAGGCTCGCCCGTGTCGCTGTCGGCGGTGTCGCTGGTGTCCGCGGTGTCGCTGGTGTCGGCCGTGTCCGCTGCGCTGTCGTCCGGCGCGGTGTCCTTGCCCGCCGAGTCCTGACCGGCGCCGGTGTCACACGCGAGCAGCCACCACAGCGCTACCACGACAGCTCCCCACGCCGCGCGCCCTGGCCCTGCGTGCCGACCACAAGGTAGCTCCCGTAGCCGTCGTCCGAGTCGTCGGGGACGCCCACCTCGGACCACATCGCCGACAGCGCGATGCCGGCCGGGTAGCTGGTGGGGACGGACACGCCGAACGCGCCGGCCGGACCGGTCAGCTCCCGCGCGACGTAGCCCGCGCTCGTCCCGGTCAGCAGGAGCGGCCAGGGGTAGTCGCACGCGAGCTCCGTCCACGCCGGCACGCTCGAGGTCCCCGCTGGCCCGTTCTGCAGGGAGGCGCAGCCCAGGTAGTCTCCGGCGTCCAGGGTGGGCACGATGGCCCAGGTGTCCGCGATCTGCGGGTGGGAGGCGACCGCCTGGATGGAGTAGACGTTGAGCGTGGGGTCGACCACCTGGGTGAACGCGCCGGCGGTCAGATCGAACTGGTCGAGGTCGAACAGGCACGCGCCGCCGTAGATCTGGTCGAAGTAGCCGGCGCCGGAGCAGGTTTCACAAGGCGCGGCCCGGTGGTACGCCCCGAACACCACCGCCTCGTTGCTGGTGGCCGAGGGGACCGCGCCTTGTAGCGCCCACGGCGTGACGCCGCAGTAGTCGGCGTCGGCGTAGCCGCTGGTACGGCGGTTGGGGTAGGTGTACCAGGACCAGGTCGCGCCCACCGGATACGGGTCGCCGGGCACCGCTTCGCTCGGGCCGGCCACGATGGTGACCCGCGCCATGGAGCACAGCGTCACGTTGCCGGCCACGGGGTTGGTCGGGACGCCGACGTCCTGCTCCCGCACCGTGAACAACAGCTCGAAGGTGGCGGTGCCGGTCTCGTTGTCCCAGCTCGAGTCGGTGCCGGGGTGGATGAGCTCGAACGAACCGGCGCCCATCACCGTGTGCGGGTCGCAGTCCCCGGCGCCCCCGTCGAACTCCACCTCGTGCCACGTGCTGCCCCCGTTGATGGTGAGGTACAGCCCGCCCTCGCCCGTGAGGTCGGCCGTCGCCGCGGCCGCAGCCGCGCCGGTGTCAGCGGTCCCGTCGTCGGTGCTGTTTTCGGTGGCCCGGAACAACACGATGGCGGCGTACTCGTTGAGCGCCTGGACCTGGCGCGGGCTGCCGAGGCTCGCGACGTTGGTGCCCTGAAGTCCGAACAGGTCGCCAGGTTCCGCCGTACTGAACGCGTTCGACGGCGGCCGGATCGTCGCGAGGTCCGCCATCGACTCGAACTGCCGGGCGTAGTGGTCGGGCAGCTCGGTGCCGTTGTCTTCGCAGCGGCGGAGGCCGTAGTCTGGGTGAGTCGGGACCGTTTCGCCCTCATCGACGCCCGGCCCCCAGCCCGCGGCGGCGTACCGCCACGTGACGCCGTGGTTCAGGGTTCGCGCGACGCCCATGTTCTGCACGTTGCCCTCCCAGCTCGGCTCCGACAGCGTGACCCACACCACGGAGCTGGACAGCCCGTCCGGGTCCCACGTCTCGTCCCCGGTGAACGAGACCTGCGGGTCCACCTTCGGCGCCACTGAGATGCTCGACACCGAGGTCTTCCACGCCGCCCACAAGCAGTCCAGCTCGGCCCCGTTGGGCGCGGCCGGGTCGAACACCTCGGCGCCGTCCATGTGGGTGAGCGCCTGATCGCCCGCGCCCGACCACAGGTGCCCGTCGGGTCCGATGGCCACGGCGAACACCGGCCACCCCTGGAACGTGTTGCCCCCTTCGTCGATCGTCGGCCAGTAGGTGAACGTCACGTCGCCTTCGGGCTCCAGGTCGGCGGAGTAGTCCCACCACCCGTCCGTCCACTCGTCGTACAGGCCGTCGACCCGCCACAGGTTCAGCGCGTGCGGCACCACCGCGACCGCCTCACCGTCCTCCCACATCCAGTACACGTCCCACACCTTCCCGGGTTCGGAGCGCGCCGGGAACGGGTTCGGCTCCCCCGCGAACTGCGCCTCCTGGTGCGATCCCGAGAAGTTGGTGTCGACCGCGGCACGCTGGCGCTCGGCGGGGTCCTCCTCGTCGTAGGGGACCGCCGGGTCCCCACCGTTGACGGACTCCCACACCCCGACGCCCACGTCGGTCGCCGGGATCCGGTTGAGCCGGTCGTGCGAATACCGCCAGCCATTGGAGCCCGGGATCGCCGCGAACAGGTACAGCCCGAATGGGTCCATGCTCACCCCGGCGATCGACCACTTCCCCGAGGCCAACAGCGGCAGGTCCACCTCGTCGGCCACGCGCGGCTCCGCGTCGAACACCACGCCGCCGGTGGCGTCGTCGTACCACACCCAGAGCTTGTGGATCGACGAGTCGTAGGTGCAAGCTCCTGCCGCCGAGCAGTTCACGTCGCCGATGCCGTCGCCGCCCGCGTCCACCGGCCGCGATCCCCCGTCGGCCACGTACACCGCGAGCTCCAACGGTTCAGCCTCGGTGTCCAGCGCCAACGACAGGTCCTCCTGCAGGTCGCGCACATCCACGCCGGACAGGTCCCACGCGGGCGTGGTGTTCCACGGGTCCTCGTCCACCACCTCGCAGTACGCCGCCACCGCACCCGAGCAGTCCACGCCGCCGGTCACGTCGCACACGTAGAGGCCCGCCTGCCCGTTGGTGCGCCCGCGGAAGCCGACGATGAGCGTCTCCACGTACCCGATGACCACCGTGGGGTCGGTGGGGTCGGGGATCGGGACGTCGAGTCGGAGCAGCGCCCCCACCCGGTCCGCCGGCAGCGCGTCGCCGGTGGTGGGCATCGGGCAGAACGTGTCGGTGCCGGTGCCGTCGTCCCCGTACACGCTCACCCCGAGGTTGTCCCAGTCGCCGTTGCCGACGTAGATCGGCTCGCCCATCACCGGGCTCAGCGAGTGCCCCTGCAGGCGGCGCCCGCCGCCGTACTCCCAGCTCAGGCCACCCGTGCCGTTGCCCTTGTTGTTGCTCTCGAGCCCGTAACCGGCCACGTCGTCGTCGTGGTCGCCCGTGCCGCCGACCGCCGGCGGCCAGATGTCAATCGACGAGCCCAACTGCGCCCAGCTCTCGCCGTTGTCGGGGGAGTGCCAGAACCCGCCAACCGGGCCGTTCGTGGCGGCGTCCCCCGCCAGCACGTACACGTCGTCGCTCCCGACCATCGGCAGGATGTCCGACACCCCGAGGCTCCCGCCCATCATCAGCGAGTCCTCCCCAGTCCCGTTCTGGGGGTGCCAGCCGTTGGCGTCCTTCCGCGCCAGCCCGCCTGCGTCGGTGCCCACCCACACCACGTCGTCTTCGTCGTCCACCACCACCGCCAACGCCGCGTCCGCCCCCGGGTTGCGCGTGTCCTTCCACGTGATGTGCGCCTCCGACATCGGGCCCACCTCGTCCAGGCTGTCCTGGATCTGCAACCAGTCCACGGTCAGCGCGCGGTGGCCCCCGCACTGCAAGCGCACCTCCCGCAGGATGCGGCCGGTGCCGATGAGGCCCTGGAAGGACAACACCTGAAGCCCGATCCCCGAGGTCTGCCGCGAAATGAACGTCGTCGGGTCGAACGGCGTGGCCACCGTGCCGAGCTCGACCGTACAGGCGAGGCCCGTCCCCGCGTCCCCCGTGACCGACACCGAGACGGCGAGGCTCGTGTTCACCGGCAATCCGAGCCCGGCGCGCGTCAGAGACGCCGGCACCCCGCTCGACGCATCGCCCACCCGCACCTCGCCAGTGATGGGCAACACGAGCACCGTGCCCGACGCGGTCCACGCACCCGGCCCCGTCAGCGGAAACCCCGTGGCCGCCCACAGCGGCGTCAGCGGCAAGCGGCCGTTGCAGTTCTCGTCCTGCACCGTTTCCGCGTCTTCGAACGCGTACGGGCTGATGTCCGGGTCGAGCGCCGCGCAGTCGAACGGCGGCGCGCAGCCCGGCCCCGGAGCCGTGTACCCGTCACCGTCCAGGTCGGACATCAGGCATGCCGCACGCGCCGCCCCCCCCGAGAAGTGCGATTCCAACCGCCGTAATCATCGAACGACCAAGAAAGTCGAGCCAACTGCGCATCATCGCACCCGGATGTGCGAACAGGGTATCCGACACGACGAGGAGTCGCGCGGGTTGACGGGAACTTTGCGAGCGCGCCGCGGCGCGCGCACGCCAACGCCGCGAGCGGCGTCAGCCGCGCTCGGGACGGTCCCGGCGCGCCGCCCTCAATTGCTCCGGTTATGCCACGACGATGCTGACCCTCCTCTGGCTGTACGGCTGCGCCACGGCCGAACGCGACACGGGCAAGAGCGACACGTCGGACAGCGGCGACTCCGGGGTCGACACCGCCGAGACCGGCGAGACCGCGGACACCTCGTGCGAAGTGGACTGGTACTACGACGGCGACGGCGATGGTGCCGGGCTCACCGAGGCCCACGTGCGCTCGTGCGAGGCGCCGTTCGGCTACGTGGGAAGCGCCGGCGACTGCGACGACGCCGACGCGTCCCGCCACCCGAGCGCCGTCGAGGTGTGCGACGACGTCGATCAGGACTGCGACGGCGTGGCCGACGACGAGCCCGAGGACCCGACGACCTGGACCCGCGACCTCGACGGCGACGGCTGGGGCGACCCCGCCGGGGCCACGCAGCTCGCCTGCGATCAGCCCGAGGGGTACGCGCTCCCCGGCGACTGCGACGACGGCGTGGCCAGCATCCACCCCGACGCCGAGGAGTCGTGCGACGACGTCGACCGCGACTGCGACGGCGACCCCACCGCGGGAGCCACCGACCCGGAGGTGGTCTACGCCGACGTCGACGCCGACGGGTACGGCGACGCGATGACCCCGTCGTTCGCGTGCGACGAAGGCGGGGGGTGGCTGTTCGATGCCTCCGACTGCGACGACCTGGACCCGGAGGTGCACCCCGGCGCCGACGAGCGGTGCAACGAGGTCGACGACGACTGCGACACCAACGTCGACGAGAGCGCGACCGACCGCACCACCTGGTACCTGGACCGCGACGGCGACGGCTATGGGCTGGATGGGTCCACGACGCTCGAGTGCAGCGTGCCGGCGGACTACGCTGCGCTCGGCGGCGACTGCGACGACAGCGACGCCGCGGTGAGCCCGGGCGACCTCGAGGTGTGCGGCGGCGCCGACGAAGACTGCGACGGCACCACCGACGAAGCCGACGCCAGCGACGCGAGCACCTGGTACGACGACGACGACGGCGACAGCTACGGCGACGCCGCGGCGAGCCAGACCGCGTGCACCGCCCCCGCCGGCACCGTCGCGGACGACACCGACTGCGACGACACCGACGCCGGCGTGAGCCCGGCGGGCGTGGAGTCGTGCGGCGGCGCCGACGAAGACTGCGACGGCACCACCGACGAGGCCGACGCCGCCGATGCGGTCGACCACTACGACGCTGCCGCCGGCGACGGGTACGGCGACGCGGCCACCCCCACCCACTCGTGCTTGCCGGCGGGCCGGGTCACCGATGCGACCGACTGCGACGACACCGACGCCGGCGCGAACCCGGCCGAGGTCGAGGTGTGCGGCGACGCGGTGGACGAAGACTGCGACGGGCGGGCGTCCGCCTGCTTTTCGGGGACCTACACGACGGCGGACGCGGACGCGGCGCTCCTCAACGGCACCGCCGCCGAAGGGTTCGGCTGGAGCGCGGCCGCAGGTGACCTCACCGGCGACGGCCAGGACGACCTCCTGGTGGTCGGGGCGTCGGCCGACGAGCTGCACCTGTACGCGGGGCCGGTCTCCTCCACGAGCACCCCCTACGCCACGTTCGCCGACGCGGGCGGTGTGCCCGGCATCGCGGCGCGCGGACTGTGGGCCGACGTCGACTTCAACGCGGACGGCTACGACGACCTCGCCATGTGGCCGTGCGAAGGCAGCTACGGCACCTACTACGACGGGTCGCTCTGCGTGGCGTTCGGGCCGGTGGCGCCGACCGACCTGTTCTACCCCCGCTTCTCCGCGAACATGTACTACTCCATGCCCGACGGTGCGGTCGGCGACATCGACGGCGACGGAACGCCCGAGGTGCTCGGCAACCTGAGCACCTCGATGATCTACGCCTACGAGCCGGCCGATCCGGCGTTCACCTACAGCAACGTCTGGCTCGGCACGTCGGGGTACACCGCCACCGTGGCGGGGAGCTTCGGGGGGCTCGCGAGCGGCGGCGACCTGACGGGCGACGGCATCGACGAGGTGGTGACGCAGGCGGCGACGAGGCTGTGGATCTTCGACACCATCGGGATCGGCACCGTCGACAGCGATGCGGCCGCGACGGTGAACACCAGCGGAAGCAGCTACGAAGGGTGTGAGGTGCTGGGCGACATCTCCGGCGACGGCCTCGACGACTTCGTGTGGATCGCGCAGTCGTGGTCGGGCGGCGGGCGCGTGTACCTGTTGGACACCGTCGTCTCCGGGGACGTGACGAGCGTCGCGGTCGCTTCGGTAGGCACCTCGTCCAGCTCGAGCTTCCCGCAGTCCGTCGACTCGGTCGACCTCGACGGCGACGGCGCGGAGGAGCTGCTCCTCGGCACCTACGACGACGCCTCCGGCGCCGCCTACGTGCTGTACGGCCCGCTGGCCGGCAGCTACACCGTCGAGAGCGACGCCGAGGCGGCGCTGCAGAACCCGAACGCGACGCCGAGTTCGTACGAGTACACGCTGGTGTACGCCGTGGGCGACGCCCTGGGGCTCGGCACCGAGACGGTGCTGATGTCGGCCCCCGGGTATGGCAGCTCCGCGGGCGCGGCGTGGCTCTACGGCATGTAGGGGCTCGCGTTAGGCGATGGCGATGCTCACGCTCCTCGTGCTGCTCGGCTGCGGCACCGCCGAACGCGATCCGTCCGACACCGCCGACACCGCCGACACCGCCGACGGCGACACCGGCGACACCGGCGACACCGGCGACACCGCAGCCGGCCGCGAGCGGCTGGTCGGCGAGTACGAGGTCGCCCAGGCGCCGCTCGCGTGGACGGGCCCGGCGGCGGGGAAGCTCGGTGTTTCGGTGTTCGACGGCGGGGACCTCGACGGCGACACCCGGCCGGACTGGTGGGTGTCCGGGGGCTCGGGTTCGGGTTGGCTCGTCGACCCGGCGGCGGCGGGAGGCGAGGTCGCCCCCCTGGCCACCATCACCACGGCCGGGGCGGGCGTGTACACCCACGGTGCCGCGGTCGACCACGACGGCGACGGCCACACCGACGTCGCCCTGACCGGGGTGGGTACCACCTGGATGTTCGCCGGGCCGGTCGCCGGCGAGCTGGGCACCGCCGACGCCGCGGCGAGCTGGCCGTACGCGAACACGGTCACCGCCGCACAGCTCGACGGAAGCGGGCCGCGGGACCTCGTGCTCACCGAGGCGACCGGCGCCCGGCTCCACGTCGACCTCGGCCCGGTGCACGGCGTCGACGCGGTGCTCGAAGCGCCCGACTGCGCGAGCTACCTCGTCGTGGCCGCCGGGGACCTCGATGGGGACGGTGTGGACGACCTGGCCGCGACCGCGGCGTCCTGTGACGCGTGGGTGGTGGACGGGGTCGACACGCGCGCCGACGGCGACCTGGACACGCTCGCGGAGTGGCGGCGCGGGGCGGCGGGCCCGACCGCCGTCGAGATCGCCCCCGACGTCGACGGCGACGGCCGCGGCGACGTGTTGTGGAGCGACACCGCCGCCGACGAAGGCGGAACGGACAACGGCGCGGTGTGGATCGAGCACGGCGGCTCGGCGTCGTACACCCCCGGGACCAGCGGCGACCGGATCGTCGGTCGCGCCGACGGGGTCGGGTTGTCCGACGCCGCCGCGCTGGACCTCGACGCCGACCTCCGGTCCGACATCAGCGCGGTGGAGTCGGGCAGCGGGACGGTGATCCTGGTGTACGGCGGGCCGGCGCTCGGGGTCCGTGTCAGCAGCGCCGCGGACCTGTCGGTCACGGCCAGCGGCGAGGTGCCGCTCTTGGCGTGGGGCGTCCCCGAGCCGGACGCGGCGTGGGACCGGCTGGTGATCGGCGCGCCCAACTGCGCCGGCACCGCCGGCTGCCTCTGGGCGTTCTGGTAGTTCACGGAGCCCAGGGCGCCGTGTCCTCCACCTCGGCCCCCCACTCCGGCGCGGTCCAGAAGCGCGCACCCTGGTCGCGGCCGTGGCCGGTGTGCGCGTCGTAGGCGAGGTTCAGGTCCTCGATGGCCTCGACGCCAACGCGGCCCACGGTGTCCACGTCAGCGCATGACGCCTCGGCGAGGAGGTCCTCCAGGACCTCGACCTGCTCCCGCACCAGCTCCACGTGGCCGAGCTCGTGGCCCAGGAGCGCCCGCAGGTAGTCGCGCCACCGACGGATGAGGGCCGGGTCGGCGCCCGGTCCCGGCGTCCACCGGGGCAACCACACCACCAGGGACAGGTCGACGTGCACCGACTCCACCGCGCACGGCTCGCCGGCGCCTTCCCAACGCCACGTCGCGCTCCACTGGGTGCGGCCGAGCGTCGGCTCGTCGAGGTCGTTGCGAGGGGCCTCCGTGCGCAACGATTCGCGGAGCGTCCGGACGTCGTGGCCCGCGACGTCGTACCAGCGCAGGTCGGCGTCGCCCGCAGCCGAGGCGTCGAGCGTGATCGCGCCGCCGCCGACGGGCGACGGCGGCGGCACGCACGCGGCCAGCACCCACACCGCGATCATCGGGCCGGCCCCGACGCCAGCCCGAACTCGACGGCGCCGTCGCGGTGCACCGACGTCCAGCCCGACGGGAGCTGCCCCGCGGGAGACACGACGAGCTCACCCCGCTCCACGCACGTCAGGTAGGGGTTGGCCCCCGCCGCCGCCAGCTCCAGCGCGAGCCGCGGGCAGGAGTCGGGCCGACGCAGGGACACGCTGATCGTCTCGACGGCGGCGAGGTCGACGGCCGCGACGACGCGGCGGAACATCGCCGGCGTGGTGAGCCCCCGCCCGAAGATGGGCGGCGCGGCGTACAGGCGCAAGCGGAGCACCGGAGCGGACAGGTAGTCCCGGAGCTGCTGCCGCGTGACCAGGCTGTTCGGGGGCTGCTCGAACACGGTGGTCCACCACCGCTCCCACCGCGTCGCGTAGCCCCACGACACCTGCAACCAGACGCCCCAGGCCAGGAGCGCCGCCCCGACGACGGTGCGCAGCACGAGCGGCCCCCCGAACGCGTGGCCGGCCACGACGAGCGCCGGTCCCGCGAGGGGGAAGAGGTAGCGCGGCGTGCGGTACGGCAAGACCGTCAGGCACACCACGCCCGCCACGACCATCGCCAACGCAAGTCGGCCGGTGCTGGCGCGAGGGTCGAAGAGGACGCGGACCGCACCGACCAGGAAGAGCCCCCCCGCGACGTCGTCGAGCACCCCACGCGCCAGGAAGCCGGGCAGGGCCCACCAGATCTCGGCGACGGGGAACACCTCCCCGTCGAAGCCGCCGGCGAGGTTCTGCGCGAAGAAGACCCGCAGGACCTCGAGGTGGCGCAGGTACCAGGGCGCCGCCACCGCCGCGGTGGTGGCCACCACGACCAGGACGCGGAGCCCCACCGCGCGCGCGTCGGGGGCCGCCGCGCGCCACACCGCCACCCCCAGGCCGAAGGCGGCGACGGCGGCCAACCCGAGCGCACCCGCGACGTGCCCAGAGGCCCCCGCGATGGGCCCCGCCCCCGCCAGCACGGCCGCCGCGAAGACCACCGCGCGCCACGGTCCGGCGCGGACGAGCCCGGTCGCCACATACGCGACCGCCATCACCGCCGGCGCCGCCGCGAAGAACACGAAGCTGAACTTCGTCAACAGCCCGATTCCCAACGCCAGGCCGAAAGCCGCCGCGCCCCACAGGCGCCGCAGCCCGTCAGACGCCCCCCACGCCGCGAGCACGAGCACCAGCGCGAACCCCTGCTGCACCTCGAGGAAGAACTGCGCGTGAATCGTCCAGAACGCGGCGTAGAACGGCACCAGCGCCGCCACCCCCAGGGCCAACGCCGGGCCGAGCCGCGCGCGGACCGCGGCCCACGTGGCGGGGACCATCAACGCCAGGAGCAGGTCCTGCGCGTGCAACATCGCGCGCACCGGGTCCCCGGGGAGGACGACCGCGACCACGGCGCCGAGCCACGGGCCGAACGGCGGGTATGGCGTCGCCGCCAGCCGCATCGGGTCGTAGGGCACCCCGCGCGTGATGCTCGCGTGC
This sequence comes from Pseudomonadota bacterium, assembly GCA_005776735.1. GTDB lineage: Bacteria > Myxococcota_A > UBA796 > UBA796 > SXON01 > SXON01. The sequence goes on along the minus strand of SXOM01000063.1, from coordinate 4,321 downwards.
ATCGCCGCGGTCAGGCGGGCGACCGCGTGGTCGTCGGTGACCAACTGCGGCCCCGCGCTCTGGACCCCGAAGCGCCACTGCTGCACGAGCACCACCCCGACGATCAGCCCCAGGACGAGCAGCTCGACGCGCCGCGCCATCTACGTCGGGTCTACCAGGAGGCCGTGCGTCAACAGGCCGAAGATCGCGCCCGCGACCGCGTCGGCGTCGAGCGGCTCGTGCGCGAGGCGGGCCTGCATCACCGGCTCCTTGAGCAGGCCGAGCAGGCAGCGCGCGGCCTGCCGCGTTTCGCCCGGGCGCACGATCCCGAGGGCCTGGCCGGTCGACAGCGCCCGCTCCACCCGCGCCAGCGCGTGCGCGTAGAACGCGGCCAACGCCTGCTCCCCGTCGGCGTCGACGGACTGGGCGTCGGTGAACAGGATGCGCACCGCGTCGCCCTCGGCGGCGAACGCCCGCGTGATGGCGCGCAGGTTCGCGTGCACCTGGGCCGCCACGTCGCCGGTGACGTCGATCGGGGCGACCGACGCGACCACGTCGAGCATCAGCGCCCCGAGCACCGCCGCGAAGACATCGCGCTTGGACTCGAAGTGGTGGTAGAAGGTGCCCCGCGCGACGCCGGCGGCCTCGATGAGGTCGGCCACCGAGGCGCGGTGGTAGCCCCGGTCGGCGAAGACCGCGCGCGCCGCCACCAACAGCGTGGTGCGGCGCTCGGCCGGCGTGAGCGGCGCGGCGCGGGCCATCAGGCGCCCTCCCCGGCCTGGTCGGCGTGGTACCACGCGGCGAGCGCGGGGCCGCCGAGCCCCACGCCGAGGCCGTGCATGAGCTTGACCGCCGCGCACTCCAGCGTCATCGAGCCCGCCGCCATCGCGCCCGCGTCGAGCGCGGCGCGACCGCCCTCGTAGGCGCCGAGCTCGACGTGACCACGCAGGCACTGGCTGTGCATCACCACCCCGACCCCCGCCGCCGCGGCGCGCGCGATCGCCGCCGGCCACCGCGCCTGGGGCACGTTCCCCGAGCCGAACCCCTGCACCACGACCCCGCGCGCACCACCCGCCACCGCCGCATCCAGGAGCGCACCGTCCGAGCCCGGCACGACCGGGACGACGACCACCCGGGGCTCGAAGCGGGCGTCGACCGAGAACGGCTGCGCCGGCCGCCGCACCGGCTCGATGCGCTGCACCTCGACCCCCATCTCGACCAGCGGCGGGCAGTCCGGCGACTCGAACGCTTCGTAGCTCTGCACGCTGGTCTTGGTGCAGCGGTTGCCCCGGAACAACCAGCGCCCGAAGAAGACCGAGACCTCGGGGAGGTCCATCCCCGCGCACAACGCGCTGTGGACGACGTTGCTACGCGCGTCGGAGCGCACCCAGGCGATCGGCCGCTGGGCCCCGGTGAGCACCACCGGCTTGGGGAGGCCCCGCAGCGCGAACGACAACGCCGCCGCCGTCCACGCCATCGTGGCGGTGCCGGGGAGGATCACGATGCCGTCGACCTCGTGGATGCGCGCGGCCACCGCCTCGGCGAGCTCGCTCCAGTGGGCGGGGCCCATGTCGGAGCTGTCGAGGGTCCACAACGCTTCGGCGGAGAGCTCGACCTCGGCCTCGAGGCCCTGGACGTACCGCAACACGTTCTCGCTGACCGCCGAAGGGGCGAGCGGACCGGGGTCGCTCTGCAACATGCCGAGCGTGCCGCCGGTGGAGAGGACACGAATTCGCGGGCGATGCGGCATCGAGGGCTCCGAATGTAGCTCGATCCGGGCGGCGCGCCGCGACCGGTCCGCGGTCGGCGGCCGAGGCCGCCGCGCGCCGCAGCGCGCCGCACACCTCGCAGCGCGGCGCCGTCCCGCCTCGGCGCGCTTCGGGACCGGATCCAGGCGCCGCCCACCGGTTGTAAAATCCCATCCCCGGCCTTGCTTCGTCCGCGGGGCGGCATAGTCTCGCCCCACTAGACTGACGTGTCAGTCAGCAGGGCGGTCCGACCCGGCCGCCTGCGAAGGAGCCCCGGTATGTCCTCCCGCATCGCCATCGGCATGGACGTCGGCAGCACCACGGTGAAGGCCGCGGTGGTCGACCCCGACACGCTGGAGATCTTGTGGTCCGACTACCAGCGGCACGAGACACGCCAACCGGAGACGGTGCTCGACTTCCTCGTCCGGATCGGCGGCGCCTTCCCCGACGCCGACGACATCCGCATCTTCGTGACCGGGTCCGGCTCGGGGCCGCTGGCCGGTCCGCTCGGCGGGCGGTTCGTGCAGGAGGTCAACGCCGTCACGCTCGCGGTCGAGAAGCTGCACCCCGACGTGAACGCGGTCATCGAGCTCGGCGGGCAGGACGCCAAGATCATCATGTTCAAGGAGACCGTGGGCGACGACGGCCGTCGTCAGCGGCAAGCGCTCACCTCGATGAACGACAAGTGTGCGTCGGGCACCGGCGCCACCATCGACAAGTGCATGATCAAGGTGGGGATGGAGGCGTCGGAGCTGTCCAACCTCAAGTTCGACGCCACGCGCCTTCACCACGTCGCGGCCAAGTGTGGTGTCTTCGCCGAGACCGACATCGTGAACCTCGTGAAGTCGGGGATTCCGTCGGGCGAGATCATGAACAGCCTCGCCGACGCCATCGTGCACCAGAACCTCGCGGTGCTCACGCGCGGCAACACCCTGCGGCCCAAGGTGCTCCTGCTCGGCGGGCCCAACACCTACCTCCCGTTCCTGGTGGAGTGTTGGCGGCTCCGCATCCCCGAGACCTGGGACCAGCGCGGGTTCGAGTGGCCGAAGGACGTCCCGGTGCAGGAGCTCATCCACACCCCGAAGAACGCGCAGTACTACGCGGCGTTCGGCGCGGTCGTGTATGGCCTGGCCGACCACAACGAAGACCAGCCCGACCTCGGCCGCTACCGCGGGCTCGACGGGTTGCGGGACTACATGGCCAACGGCCGCAGCGCCCACCTCTCGGGGAGCGCCGCCGCGCCGCTGGTCGCCGATCGGGCCGAGCTGGACGAGTTCATCGGCGAGTACACCATCCCGCCGTTCGTGCCGGCGCGGTTCACCCCCGGGCAACCGGTCCGCGGGGTCATCGGCCTCGACGGCGGGAGCACCTCGTCCAAGGCGGTGCTCGTGGACGAAGGTGGGCGCATCCTCTACAAGAGCTACCGGCTCTCCAAGGGCAACCCCATCCAGGACACCAAGGAGATCCTCGCGGACATCCAGGGATACGTCGAGTCGCACGGCGCGACGTTCGAGTGCCTCGGGTTCGGCGCGACGGGCTACGCGGCCGCGGTCCTCGAGGAGTCGGTCAAGGCCGACGTCAACGTGGTGGAGACCGTGGCCCACATGATGTCGGCGGTGAGCTTCTTCCCCGACGTCGACGTGATCTGCGACATCGGCGGGCAGGACATCAAGGTGTTGTTCCTGCGCGAGACGGCCGAAGGCGGGCGCGACGTGAAGGACTTCCGCCTGTCCAACCAGTGCAGCGCCGGAAACGGCATGCTGTTGCAGGCCATGGCCGACCAGTTCGGTGTCCCGCTCACCGAGTACGCCGACACCGCGTTCGCCGCGTCGTTGGCGCCGCGGTTCTCGTACGGGTGCGCGGTGTTCCTCGACGCCGATCGGGTCAACTTCCAGAAGGAAGGGTTCCAGGCGAGCGAGATGCTCGCGGGCCTGGCCCAGGTGCTCCCCAAGAACGTGTGGCAGTACGTCGTGCAGGTGCCGCGGCTCGCGCAGTTCGGCCGGCGCTTCGTCCTTCAGGGGGGCACCCAACGCAACCTCGCCGCGGTCAAGGCGCAGGTCGACTACATCAAGCAGCGGGTCCCCGACGCCGACGTCCGCGTGCACCCGCACTGCGGCGAAGCCGGCGCCATCGGCGCGGCCCTGGAGACGCTCCGCGTCGTGACGCGGCGGGGTACGAGCACCTTCATCGGCATGAAGGCGGCGATCGACCTCCACTATGAGAGCCGCACCGACGAGTCCACGCGCTGCCACTTCTGCCCGAACAACTGCACGCGCACGTTCATCGACACCCAGACCCCCGACGGCCGCACCAGCCGCTACATCTCGGGCTTCTCGTGCGAGAAGGGCACGGTCGAGAGCGAGGCGGCGCTCAAGAAGCTCGCGAAGGAGCGGGCGAAGCTGCGGGAGTCGTTCCCGAACCTCGTGCACGAGGAGTCCACCCTCGCGTTCCGCCACTTCTACGCGCCGCAGCCGCTCCCGCCGGCCGGGAGCGACACCACCGACGTCGAGGTGCGGCGCCTGCCGTTCTTCCGGGTCGCGCGGCGCATGTTCAACCGCGGGTTCCAGCGGAGCCACGCCGATTTGAGCCAGGTG
>SXOM01000489.1 GCA_005776735.1 Pseudomonadota bacterium | reverse complement strand
TCCGACGACCTGATGGAGGCGCTCCGCCCCGACGGGAGCCCCTACTTCCTCGCGGGCGCGGCGCCGGTCCCCACCGCGATGCTCGGCGGCTACGTGGAGCTCGGCTGGAACGTGCTCCAGTTCGCCGACACCGACCACGCGCTCGTGCCGTTCGTGCGCCTGGAGCACGTGGACACCCAGCACGCGGTGCCGGACGGCGAAGCAGCGAACCCCCAGCGCACGCTGGACGAGGGCACCTTCGGCCTGTGCTGGCGCCCGATCCCCAACCTCGCCGTCAAGGCCGACGCGCAGCTCAGCGACCGGAAGTACGGCGACGACGCATGGGGGGTGGACGTCGGCGTGGGGTACCTGTACTGATCACCGCCGCGGCACGCGCCCCACGTGCTCGACGAACTTGCGGATGATGCTCTGCGCGAGCTCGGTGTCGGGCGCTTCGGCCATGATGCGGTCGATGCGCTCGGCCTCGGCGGGGTTCCCGGCGTAGTGGGCGCGGTAGTAGTTCCAGCGCTCGGTGGTGGTGGCCTTGCGCAGCTCGGGGTGGAACTGCGCGGCCCAGAACGGGGCGCCGTCGACCTTGAAGGCCTGGTTGCGCACGACGCGGCCCGTCGCGTACAGCGTGACCCCCGCGGGCAGGCCGTCGACGTGGTCGTGGTGGCCGAGCTGCACGTCGATGGTGGCGGGGAGGTGGGCGAAGAGCGGATCGGTGAGCGCCGCGGCGGTCAGCTCGACCGGGAACGCGCCGAGCTCTTGGCGCGCGTCGTCGCGGTTGACCTCGCCGCCCAGCGCGAGCGCGAGACCCTGGAAGCCAAAACAGCTCGCCCACGCGGGGATCTTGCGGTCCACACACTCCACGAGCCGGTCGAGCATGTTTCGCACCCACGGGTGCGTGTCCAGCACGCTGTACGCGCCGCTCCCGCCGAAGAAGAGCATCCCCGCTTCGTCCATCAGCCGGTCGTCGAGCTGGCCGGCCGAAGCGTACGCGATCTCGAGGTCGGGCAGGCCGGCCGAGTCGGCGAAGCAGCGGAGCTCCTGCCGGGACATGGGGTCGTCGGGGTCGCGGAGCGAGACGAGGACGGCGCGCGGGGTCATGGCGCGGCCGCTATCACGATACGCTGCGACCCCATGCGCGCGACCGACCCGATCGACCCGACCGTGATCGCCCGGGTGGAGCGGGTGTTGCGGCCGCTCGCCCGCTACCACCGCTTCACGCTGGTGGGCGCCGAGCACGTGCCCCGGAGCGGAGCGTGCCTGCTCGTCGTGCACCACAGCCTCGCGACGTACGACGGCTTCCTGCTCGGCGGCGCCATCTGGGAGCAGACCGGTCGCCTGCCTCGCGGGCTCGGCGACGACGCCATCTTCCACATCCCGGGCATCGCGCGTGTGGCCCGGAACATCGGCCTGGTGCCCGCGTCACCGCAGGCCGGCGAAGCGCTTTTGGCGCAGGGGCACGTGCTCGGCGTCGCGCCCGGCGGCATGTGGGAGTCCCTGCGGCCCCGGGGCGAGCGGCGCCGCTCACGGTGGGGGGCCCGACGCGGCTTCGTCCGCCTCGCGTTGCGCGCCGGCGCGCCGATCGTGTGCGCGGCGGTGCCGCGGGCGGACGAGGTGTTCACCGTGTACCCGAGCCGCGTCACCGACGCGATCTACGAGAGGTTCCACCTTCCGCTTCCGCTGTTGCGCGGCCTCGGTCCGAGCCTCGTGCCGCGCCCGCTCGCCCTCACCGGCCACCTCGCGCCGCCCATCGTCCCCCCGTCGCACGACCCGACCCGCGAAGACGAGCAGGCCGAGGCCCTCTTCCAGGCGGCGAGCGCCGCCATGGCGGACCTGCTCCAGCGGTAGGGGGGCGCCCCGCGACCGTCCCGATGGCGGCAACCGCGCCGGGCGCCCCGCGGCGCCGTCGGGACATTCCGCGCCTCCAACGTGGCTCCAGGCGCCGCCCACAGAAACTTCGTCCCGAAGTGTAAGCGCGGACGAGAGCCTGCCGTTGTCCCGGCGAACCAGGAGTGGTCGTGCTCATCTCCCTCGTCCTCTGGGCCTGTGCCTCCAAGTCTGTCCCCGCCGAAGTCGAAGACCCCGCGCTCGACGCGAAGGCGGGCACCTCGATGGTGCCCGAGGCCGCCGAGGCCGCGCCGGCGCGCCGTGCTTCGGTGAAGATGCCCGGCGACGAGGTCGTCGTGCGTCAGTGTTACGCCGGCAGCCGCGGTGGGCGTGCGTATTCGCCGCCGCCGGCCGCGAAGTCGAGCTCCGGTCGCTCCGCCGGGCAGTCGCCGTCGCCCACGCCGCGGCCGACCACGACCGCCTCGGCCCCGCCGCCCGCGCCGGTCAGCGCACCCTCGGGCACCGCCGGCGTCGGCTCCACCTCCAAGTCCGTGAGCACCGGTGACGCCGGTGGTGCCGGCACGCTCGCGTACTCGGGGCCGTCGCCGGCCGACGAAGTGGCGATGCCTGCGCCGCAGAAGGCCAAGAAGGCGCCTGCGGCGCCGCCGGCGGAGCCCGCCATGCCCGACGCGGAAGAGGCCACGGCCGTCGCCTGGGCCGGCGAGGCGGAGCTCGACGACGCGGACGACTCGGCCGACAAGCCGATGGCCGGCGCCGAGAAGAAGGACAGCTCGGAGCGGGCCCGCCGCGAGGAGTCCCGCGGCAAGGGCGGCTACCGCATGAACGAGCCCAAGCCCCGCGACCCGAGCTTCGACTGGGGCGGGGTCACCTACCTCAGCAACGACGACTCGATGTCGTTGGCGTCGGCGCAGCGCCTCTTGTGGGCGGTGCAGAAGCGCGGGCCGGTCAAGACCAGCGAGATCCGGCCCCACGAGCTGCTCAACTACTTCAGCTTCGACACCGTCCCCGTCACGGGCGACGACACCTTCAGCGTGAGCGCGTCCGCCGAGCAGACCGACGGCGACACGCTCTCGATGGCCTTCGCGGTGAAGGGGGTCACCCCCGAGCGCAAGCCGATGGACCTCACGATGGTGCTCGACCGGTCGGGCTCGATGGAGGCCGAGGGCCGCATGGACTACCTCAAGCGCGGCCTGACCAAGATGTCCGGGCAGCTCCAGCGCGGCGACCGCGTCGACATCGTGCTCTTCGACGACGAGCTGTGCACCCCGCTCGAGAACTTCGTCGTCGGGCGCGACGATCCGGCCCTGCTCGCCGACGTGATCGACGGCCTGCAGCCGCGGGGGTCGACCGACCTGAACCTCGGCCTGCGCGAGGGGTACCGCATCGCCAAGGCGCACGCCGACGTGCAGGGCCGCAACCGCCGGATGATGCTCATCAGCGACGCGCTCCTGAACACCGGCGAGGTCGACACCGACGTCGTCTCGGAGATCGGGAAGTCCTACGAGAGCGCCGGCATCCGGCTCACGGCGGTGGGGGTGGGCCGCGACTTCAACGACAAGGTGCTCGACCAGCTCAGCGAGAAGGGCAAGGGCGCCTACGTGTACCTGGGCTCCGAGGCGGTGGTGGACCGCATCTTCGGCGCGGGCTTCGATTCGCTGGTGCAGACCGTCGCCCACGACGTGCACTTCTCGATCGACCTGCCCGACTCGCTCGCCATCGAGAAGTTCTACGGCGAGGAGTCCAGCACGCGCAAAGAGGACGTGCAGCCCATCAACTACTACGCCGGCACCACGCAGCTCTTCGTGCAGGACCTCAAGATGTCGGGCTCGCGGCCGGTCCGCGGCGACGTGGTGAAGCTGACGGCCGAGTGGACGGACGTGGACTCCGGCGAGGCCCGCAGCCAGGTGTTCACGGCCTCGGTGGGTGACCTCGTGGACGCCGACCCGCGCAACCTGCACAAGGGGCGTGCGCTCTTGGCGTGGACCGACATGATCATGGCCCGCAGCCTCGGCAACGACCCCTGCGGCGCGCCGTACGCCACGTTCGCCGAGCGGGTCGACGAGCTCGGCGAGGACGCGGAGATCGCGTGGCTCGACGGCCTGACGAGCCCCTTGTGCGGGGCGCGCCCCACGGTGCCCAAGACCGTCGCGGTCAAGGGCGTGCCCTACAAGGTCAAGGTCGACGCCGACCAGGTGATTGCCGAGGTGGGGATGCAGTGTGGCAGCAAGGCGTTCAGCGAGGACCTCGTCCGCGGCAGCAACGTCGCGACCTTCGAGGTGCGGCCGGGCTCCTGTCAGCTCGTGCTGCAGGGGACCGTCCCGATGTACGCGAGCGTCGAGGTGCCCAAGACCGGGGGCGACGTGCGCTGCGTGGTCCGCGGCGGCCGGCTGAGCTGCGGGTAGACCGAGGGCGCCCGGGTGGGCGGCGCGGCGGGACCGGCCACTTCGAGCGGCCGGGCCTGTCCGCGCCGCGGCGCGTTGGGGCGGCACGGCGGTTGCTACGTTGCGGCCTGTGCTGCTCGCCTTGACCCTCGCGTGTGCCCCGCCGGCCGGAGACTCGGCCGATCCGGTGCACGACCTCCCGTCGCACAACGAGTGCCTCGAGGAGGGGGAGCGATTCTCGCCGGAGGTGTGTGTCGCGGTGGTGGACGAGGACAACCGCCAACCGACGGTGAGCGAGAACAAGTCCGGCGACGAGCCGCTGGACGACGACCCGCGCGCCGCCGACCCCGAGTTGGCCTGGGTCACCTCCGAGGTGCAACGCTGCGCGTGTGCGTGTTGCCATACGCGCTCGTGGGGTGGGCCCGGCGTGTATTTCTACGACCTGGAGTGGGCCCCGGTGTGGACCGACTCGGCCAGCTCGTGGACCCTCGGGGTCTTCGCCGGGTTCACCGACGAGGAGCGGCAGACGCTCCCGACGAGCGACCTGGCACGCCTGCAGGCGTGGGCCGAGGCGGAGCGCGAGCGGCGCTGGGCGCTGGACGACTGACGGGCGCAGCCGCACAGCGCGTGTGTCATACCCAACGCTCCTCGCGCAGTTCGTGATGACGCCGCGCGGTGGGCCCTCCGACGGGTGCGACGTGCCGCCCCGGCCCGTGCGATGGGCGGCCGCTGCGCCGCCCACCCCGATCCGCTCGAAGTTCGCCGCCGCCATGCTCATGCCCTCGATGGTGCCCGGCCCGCCGTGCGGTTCGCCGCCGTCGCCACGCCCACCCCTACCGTTCGAAGTTCGGCATCGCCGTGCTCACCGACCTTGGGTCGGTGCAGCCAGACCCTCGCGGTTCGGCGTGCTGCCGTTGTGCCCAACGCCGCCGTGGCTGGCCGGCTCGGTGACGTGGCGGGTGACGGGTCGGGTGGAATTGGCCGAGCGGAGCGCAGGTTCGCCGCTTGCGGCGAACCTGCGGGGGAGCGAGCGCCAAGTTCACCCGGCCCGGCAGGACCCGGGGGTAACCCCTGTCTTTCCCCCGCCTCGCCGGGCGTTTGCGCGCACCGCAGCACGCCGACCCGCGCCCAGGGTCGCCGCGTCCTGCCCGGCCCGCCGTGCGGTTCGCCGCCGTGGCACGCTCACCCAAAATACCGTTCGAAGTTCG
>SXOM01000488.1 GCA_005776735.1 Pseudomonadota bacterium | reverse complement strand
TGGGCCGTCCGACCGGTCGGCTTTGCTAAGCTAGGCTCGCTACCGTGCGCCCGGATCCCGCGACCGACCCGCTGATCGGCACCGTCATCGGCGGGCGCTATCAGCTGATCCGTCGCATCGGTGGCGCAGCTCGACCTCACCGCCGAGCTGCCGCGCCGGGGCGACGCCGCCGCCTACGCCGCCATCCCCATGCTCGACGGCGCGGTGCCCGACCGGGCGACCTACGACGCGGCGGTGGCGTGTGCGCTGGCGTGGCGTGCGGCGGGCACGCCGGTGCTCGTCCACTGCGCGTTCGGCCACGGGCGGAGTGTCGCCGTCGTCATCGCGGTATTGGTGATCGAGGGGCACGCCCCCGACGCCGACGCGGCCCTGGCGCTGGTCACGCGCATCCGTCCGCGCGCGCGCATGACGCCCGCCCAGCGGGCGTTCGTCAGGCGGGTGGTCGGGCCGCCGCCCGGATGACCCACTGCGCCGCCTCTTCGGGCGGCAACGCAGGCGCGAAGTTCCACCCCTGCAACCACGCGCACCCGAGCTCCCGGAGCCGCGCGGCCGCGGCCTCGGACTCCACCCCTTCGGCCACCACCGGCAGCCGCAGCGTTCCCGCGAGGCCGAGCACCGCGCACGCGACCTCCTCCCGGCCCGCTTCGAGCTCCTCGACGAAGCTGCGGTCGAGCTTCAAGAGCGCCACCGACTCGCGGAGGCGCCCGAGGGAGGAGCAGCCGGCGCCGAAGTCGTCGAGCGCCAGGCGCACGCCGGACTGCGCCAACAGCGCGATGCCCTCCTTCCAGCGCGCTTCGTTGGGGCCGTGCAGGACCTCGCTGATCTCGAGGATCAGCGCCTCGGTCGGGACCGAGGCTTCGCGACACGCCGAGCGGACGCGCGCGGGGAGGTCGTGAAGGTCGAACCGCCGCGCCGACTGGTTGACCGTGAGCACCAGCCTCGGCAGCCGGGCCCGCCACGGCGCGAAGTGGGCCAGCGCGAGCTCCAGGACGCGCTCGTCGAGCTCGGCCACGACCGACGCCTCCTCGGCGATGGCGACAAACCCGCCGGCCTCCATCGGCCCCACCCCGGGCCGCAGCCACCGCGCCAGCGCTTCGAAGCCGACGAGCTGGCCGTCGGCGGCGGCGACGATGGGCTGGAACCAGACCCCGATCTCGCCGTTGTGGATGGCCAGGCGGAGCGCGCGGTGCAGCTCGAGGCGGTGCATCACCTCGCCGTGCATCGCGGCGTCGTACACCGCCGAGCGGTCGCGGCCGCTCTGCTTGGCCGCGTACATCGCGGTGTCGGCCGCGCTGAGCAGGCCCTGCACCGTGGAGTCGGGCTCGGAGAACGCCACCCCCACGCTCGCGGAGACCTCGTAGCTGGCTTCGGCGTGGACGATGGGCACCCGCAGGGCCTGGAGCACCCGGTCGGCCGCGCGGACGGCGGGGTCGAGCGTGGCGAGGTCCTCCAGCACGATGGCGAACTCGTCGCCGCCCACGCGCGCGACGGTGTCCTCCGGCCGCAGCCCCACGCGCAGGCGCTCGGCCACCGAGACCAGGAAACGGTCGCCGACCGGGTGGCCCAGGTGGTCGTTGATCATCTTGAAGTGGTCGAGGTCGACGAACAGGAGCGCCACCTTGCGGCCGCTCCGCCGCGCCCGCGCCAACGCCTGCTCGAGGCGGTCGTGCAGGAGCGTACGGTTGGCCAGGCCCGTGAGCGCGTCGTGCAGGGCCTGCTCCTGGAGCCGCGCCTGGGCCACGTCCAGGTGCGCCATCAGGTCGTTGACCCCCTGCCCGAGGCGGTCCAGCTCATCGTCACCCTCGGCCGACAACCGCCGCCGCTCGCCGTCCCGGATGGCGGCGAGCTCGGTGGTGAACCGCACGAGGCGCCGCAACACGAACGCGTCGAGGAGCGCGAGCGTGGTCAGGAGCGAGAACCCCCCCACCGCCAGGCCCGCCGCCACGAGCGCCTGCAGCGCCGCGGTCGGCGGCCGCACCTCCCGCTCCGCGCGGACCCGCCACCCCGAGGCCCCCGGGGCGGACACCGTCGCGACCCCGACCACCCGCCCCGCAGGCGCCGGCGCCACGGCACCCTCGGGGGGGACCAGCACCAATGCGGAGCGCGCGAGGCGCTCGGCCGCCGGCAACGCCGCGTCGACGCGCCGGGCGAAGACGAGGCGGGTGCCGTCCGCGCCCGTGCGGTCCGAGCGCGTGACCGGTACCGTGGCATACATCAGCGCCCCCTGCGGGCTCTTGACCAGGCCCCACCCCGCGGCGCCACCGTCGAGCGACGCGAGGTGGCGCGCTTCTTCGTCGGTCAGCGCGACCGCGCCGTCCTCCGTCCACCGCTGCGCCAGGACCACCCGATCGGGCGTCGCCAGCAACACCCGCTCGAGCCGGAGGTTCGGCCACGTCTCCGGCGTGAGCGACGTCTGCAGGTAGTCGGGAGACTCCCCCCGCACGTACGCCCAGGTGTCGTCCCATTCGGCGTAGTCGCGGGCGGCGCCGACGAGGGCCGCGCCTTCGTCGCCGAGCCAGCCCACGGCGTCCTCGGCACGTTCGTCGACCGCGACCTGCTCAGCCTGGAGGATGGAGTCCTCCAGCCGGGAGGAAGCGACCCCGAAGCTGACCGCGACCGCCGAGGCCACCACGCCGCCGGCCACGAGCAACGCCCGCGACCGCATGCCCGAGAAGCGAAGGCCGGACCAAGCCACAACGACGAATCGTAGCACGCGGATCGCGGCGACTGGCTGTCGCGCGGCGCGGCGCAGCGCCCCGTGCCCTCCGCTACATCCGGTCCCGCAGCTCCCGCGCCGCCCGCTCCGGGAAGACCCCGTGCCCCGGCAGGCCGATCGCCTCGGTGCGCAGGCTCGGCGCGACGGCCGGCCGCAAGACCAACCGCCACGGGCTCCCGAACGCGACGGTCACGTGCACGACGGGCCCGCCCAGCCATCGCTCCATCACGACGAGCACCCGCTCCGCCAGGGCCGCCACCGGGGCGTGGGCGTGCGGGAAGTCGTCGTCCCCGTGCGCGGGCACCACCCACGTCTCCCACGGCGCGGTCGGGGCGAACGCGGCCACCGCGAGCGCGCCGTCGGCCTGGGCCACCCGGCGCGGCCCCGCCGCTTCGGCCGCCCGCCACGCAC
>SXOM01000487.1 GCA_005776735.1 Pseudomonadota bacterium | reverse complement strand
CGGGCCGAATCGCGCGGAACCGGAGGGTGGCGACGAGCGCCCCTTCGGTCGGCACGGCGACGGAGACGTGCGCGCCGGGCGCGAGGCTGCCGGCGCGCACCGCGTCGGCGTCGGTCGGGAGCGCCACGGCCTGCCCCGCCGCGGTGGGCACGTCGCCGATCCGCAGGGGCGCGCCGAACGGGGCGCCGTCGAGCTCGACGTCGACGCGCAGCTCGCGGAGGAACGCCACGCCCGTCGGCACGTCGTGGCCCGCGCCGACGTTGGTGAGCACCACCTCCCGGCCGGCGGGCGTCGGCCGCACCTCCAGGGCGAGGGCGTCGCGAACCCGCACGAGCGTCGCGGCGGTGGCCGCGGCCGCTTCGTCGTCGGTGCCGCCCCACACCGGGTCCACCCCGCCGAAGCGGTGGTCGGTCCCGGGGCGGGGCGCGCCGCCGTCCGCCGCGGGGCGGTCCTCGACGGGCACCGCGTGGCAGTCCACGCACGTGTCGCCGGCGGCCGCGGCGGGCGAAGCGCGGTGCTCCGACAGCGTGTGCTCGACGAAGAGCTCGGGGCCGCGGACCTCGTGGCAGGTGCCGCACAGCCCCGCGTCGGTCAAGAACGTGCGCGGGGTGCTGGTGTGGGCGCCGGTCGGGGCCGACGACGCCCCGAAGGGTCCCGCCAGCGGCGCGGCGAGGTCGATGGCGAGCCGCCCGTCGAACTCGCCGTGGTTGCCGACGGCGGCGTGGCAGCTCACGCAGCCGATCGCGGGCTCGTCGCTGTGGCCGGGCGCGTGGCAGCCTTCGCACGTCTGGCGCGCCGCGCTCCCCCACACCGCTTCGACCTCGGGGAGGAGGGCCTGGAAGACGGGCGACTCGACCGCCCGCGCGTGCGGGGAGGCCGCCCACTCCGCGGCGATGATGGCGTGGCACCCCGCGCAGTCATCGCTCCGCGCGCCGAACGGGAGCGCCGGCTCCGGCCCAACGCAGGCAGCGGCGACGAGCCCGACCCCGAGCGCGCCGAGGCGGGCGGGGGTCACCGGAGGCCTGCCAGGTGCATCTGCACCCCGGCGTTGACCTGGCCGGTCCAGAACGGGAGCAGGTCTTCGCCCACGTCGCCGGTCCAGCCGCGGCTGGCGCGGTCGTGCCCGGCGTAGACGTCGGTCTGGCCTTCGACGAAGACGCTCCACCCGGGCGCCACGGCGAGCTCCGCGCCGAGCCCGCCGTGGGCCCCGATGAGGACGTCGTCGGCGCGCGGTGCGCCCTCCTGGGCCGGCTCCACGAAGCTGAGCACGTCGCAGAACCCGAGGAAAGCCCGGGCGCGAAACGGGCCCATCTGCACGGGCACGAAGACGTTGAACCCGTTGGGGTAGTCGTGGCGGAAGCCGCCCGCGACGTCGACCACCGTGGCCTCCAGGTACCCTTCCACGCCGACGTGGGGGGAGGGCTGCCACCGCGCGCGGCCGCCCAGGCCGGAGGCCTGGTAGTCGCCGCCGCGCACCACGGCGTAGGTGCCCATGGCGAAGGGGCGGTCCCACGCGGTGCGGGCGAGGGCGGGGTCGTCGGCGAAGGCGGTGGCGGCGAACAGAACGAACATGCAGGGCTCCAGTCCTGCCCATGGGTGGAGGCGCCCGCGCAGGATTCTGATCGCGGCGCAGATTTTTCTCGGGAGGGGAACGGGGACCGGGGAGGGCGGCCGGAACGGCCGCGCGGCGGCCGGCGGGGTGCGCCGCCGTCATGCCGGTCGCGGGCCGCCGCCCCAGGGCGTGGACAGTTGCCCCACGGTCGGGTGAGGCGTAGGATGGAGGCCGTGATGCGCCGACCGTCCTTCGTCCTGTTCCTCCTCGCCTCCGGGTGTGTGCCGCCCGCCACCGACAGCGTCGCCACCAAGGCCGACACCGGCGAGGACCAGAAGCCGCGCCACAGCGCCGAGGTGCAGCACACCGCCGTCGTCGACAGCGGCTACGACCCGCCGGACAGCGACACCGACACCGGGTGGGGGGCCGAGACCGACAGCGACGGCGACGGGCTCACCGACCTCGAAGAGGGGCGGGACGACGCGGGGAGCCGCGACTCCGACGGCGACGGGGTCGACGACTACCTCGACGAAGACTCCGACGACGACGGCATCGCCGACGCCACCGAGTCGGCGCCGCGGGGCAGCGATGGGCTGCCGGCCGACACCGACGCCGACGGCACCGCCGACCACCTCGACAAGGACGCCGACGGCGACACGATCAGCGACGCCCTCGAGGGGGCGAGCGACACCGACGGCGACGGGACGGCCGACTTCCGCGACACCGACGCCGACGACGACGGGCTGTCCGACGAGGTCGAAGGCACCGACGACTGGGACGGCGACGGCCTCGAGAACTGGCGCGACGCGATCAACGATCACGACCTCGGCGCGCTGATCTTCACCGCCATCTCCACCGAGTTCAACTCGCCCATCGGGATCGACTTCCAGGAGCCGAGCAAGACGGTGGTGATGTCGGTCAACTACTCCGGGGGCAGCCCCTACGCCCTGGAGCGGGTGCTCCCGGACGGCTCCCACGTGCAGTTCTCGGCGCTCAGCGGGGTCACCGACGAGGTCAAGATCGCCACCGTCCGGTCGGGCGGGTCGGGGGGGTTCACCGCCGGGGAGCTCTTCGTCGGCAACGGGGTCGACGGGCAGATCGTGAAGGTGAGCGCGGACGGGTCGACGGTCACCAACCCGTGGGTCGACCTGCCGGGGAGCGACAACGGCTTGATGCGGGGTTCGTTGTACATCGACCGCACCGGCGTCTGGGGTGGCGAGCTCATCGTCGCCACCACCGACGGGGAGGTGTGGCGCATCGACAACACCGGCTCCGCCATCCAGGTCGCCGACATCCCCGGCACCCACCTCGAGGGCCTGATCACCGTGCCCGACGCGCCCACCCGGTTCGGTCCCCTGGCCGGCACCATCCTGGTCGGCGCGGAGAACGAGGGCTTCCTGCACGCGATCGCCACCGACGGGACGATCGTCAGCTACCGCGTCGGGGTCACGGTCGAGGACATCGACCTGGTGATGCCGCACGAGAACTTCTTCGGGGTCAACTACGGCACCAGCCGGCTCGTCGGCGTCCTGGGCGATGAGTTCTTGCCGATCGCCGGCGACATCCTCTTGACCCAGGAGAGCGTCACGAGCGTGGGCCTGTTCCGCTTGTATTGGGACGGCGTGGACCTGCAGACGGTCGAGCTCACCGCCGACCCGAGCAGCGCGACGCTCGGTCAGTGGGAGCACACGACCTTCGCCGACGCGGGGATCGTGGAGGTCCCGGACTGAGGCGTTCGCGTCGCGCTCACTCACTCCAGGCGACGCAGCCGCTCCAGGTGCGCCGACCGCGGCCAGCGTTCGGCGAAGGCCCCCAGGCGCGCCTGGGCCTCCTCGCGCCGCCCGAGCGCGGCGAACGCCTGGATGGCGGCGGCTTCGCGTTCCTGGGCCAAGAGACCCTCCGGGAACTGCGCGGCGTGGGCCTCGCAGGCGGACAGCGCCGCGGCGGGGTCGACGGCGAGCTGCGCCTGCGCTCGCTCGACCAGCGCCAGCTCGCGCGCGAGCGCGTCCTCGCATGTCGTGTCAGCCCATCGCACCGAGCGATTCGGGCAGGATCTGGCCGCCGTCGACGACCAGCGACTGACCGGTGACGTACCCCGCCTCGGGGCTCGCGAAATACAGGCACGCGTGGCCGATGTCGCGCACACTTCCGAGCCGCTTCTGGGGGATCGCCTCCTCCATCGACGCGATGTAGTCGGGTCCCATCTCCACCAGGCCCTCGGTGCGGATGTTGCCCGGCAGGACGGCGTTGACCGTGATCCCCTTCGGCGCGAGCTCGATGGCCGCGGTGCGCATGAAGCCGAGCTG
>SXOM01000062.1 GCA_005776735.1 Pseudomonadota bacterium | reverse complement strand
CCGGGGCGGACGCGCGTCGTGGTCGACCTCGCGGGCGAGCCGACCTACGCCACCGCGTGGGAGGAGCAGGAGCTGAGCCACCTCGCGACGGTGCTCGGCCTGGTGGCGGACACCGAGTACACCGCGTGGGTCGAGGCCGAGGACGGCTCCCGGTCCGATCCCACCTCGTTTCTCACCGGGAGCCTCGTGCCCGGAGTGCCCGCGCCGACGGTCACCGGGACGCCCGCCTGGGAGCCCTGGCTCGTCACCTGCTTCAGCGGGGCCGCCGCCGGGCCGCTGGTGCTCGACGCCGCGGGCCAGGTGGTGTGGGCGGTGGTCTCGCCCGACGCGTCCCGGGTCACCCGCACCCGCATCCGGCCCGACGGCCAGGGGGTGTGGTACGGCTACGCCGAGTCCGAAGCGAAGGACCTCGGCGGCCTCGTCTCGGTGGCGTGGACCGGCGAGGAGCTCGATCGCATCGAGGCCCCCGCGTTCTCGCACGACTTCGTGCAGCTCCCCGACGGGCGCCTGGCGTGGATCGAGTACGACCGCCGCAACGTCGCCGACCGCCCCGTGTGGGGCAATCGCCTCGTGGCCGGCGATGCGGACGGGGCCGAGGTCCTGTGGTCGGCCTTCGACACGTGGGACCCGACCGTGCACGGCGATGTCGCCGAAGACGGCTACTGGACCGGCATCAACGCCGTCGACCACGACGTGGCCACCGACACGTTCACGCTCGGGTCGCGCGGCCTCGGCGCGCTGGTCGACGTGGACGCGACGACGGGCGAGGTCACCGTGCAGCTCGGGGGCCCGACGTCGGACTACACGTTTGTCGGCGACGACGCCGAGCTGTCCCGCAACCACCAGTTCCAGAAGCTCGACGGCGCCGTGCTCGTGCACGACAACCGCGACGAGTCCTCCGGGTCACGCGTGGTGGAGCTGACCGTCGACGAGGCCGCCCGCACCGCGACGGCCACGTGGTCCTGGCAACACGACCCGCCGCTGTTCGTGTATGCGCTCGGCGACGTGCACCGACACGACGACGGCGGCACGCTGGTGACGTGGTCGACCGCGGGCGTCATCGACGACCTCGGCGCCGACGACACCGTGCTGGCGACCGCGACCCTGCCGCTCGGCTCGGTCTTCGGGTTCCTCGAGCCGGTCGACACCCTGCCCGGCATGCAGGCGCCGTAGCTACTGCACCGCCGGCCGCGCGCAGGTGAGCTTGTCGTCGCCCACCGCGCAGGTGTACGCCCCGCGCGTCGTCATGTCGACGCTCGTGGTGTACTCCTTGCCGTCGACCGTCGCCCACACCGTGCACGGGCCCGCGAGCACGTCGAACAGGTAGCAGCTCGGGTCGCACGCGCGGGCCTCGGCCTCGCGGCACTGCACCTTCTGGGCGGTGCCCGCGGGCAGCAGGAACTTGGCCTTGTCGACCCGGTGGGTCGGGAGCGCCGCCACCTGGCCCGAGCCCGGCGTGACCTCCTTGCGACGGTCGACGATCTCGATGCCCGGGTCGTACTTGCTCTGCACCGTGGGGAGCTGCCGGCCGCCGGTGGCGTTGGGCACCGCGAGGATGAGGAACGTGTTGAGCTCCGACCCGGTGACGACGCCGTCGCCGTTGGTGTCGGCCTGGCCGGTGAGGCCCTCGATGAAGCTCTTGCTGAAGACCCCCGTCTGCGCGGGCTGGCGCGGGCCCGAGCTCGAGATGATGAAGCTCTGCTGCCCGATGACCGGCCAGTCGTTGCCCGTGGGCCCCAGGGTGACCAACCCGTTGATCGACTGATCGTGCGCCGCGTCGGTCACGATGACGTACCGGCTCGCCGGGACGTACTTCTGCAACGACGCCGCCAGCTCCTTGACCGCGAGCGACGTGGTCTCCAACGCCTCGGGGTCGCTGTCGTACAACAGCAGGCGGGGGTCGCCGAAGTCGCCACCGACCCCGTGACCGACGAAGTAGAACAGGAACAGGTCCTTGTAGACCACCGTCTTGCTCAGCTCCTCCTGCATCACCGCGGTGATGTTGCCGGTGGTGGCGCTGGCGTCGGTCAACAGCCGCACCTCGTCGAAGTCGGCGGACTGCTCGAGCGCCGCGGCCACGCGCGCGGCCTCGGTCCGTGGCGTCTCGAGCTGCAGCTCGGGCGGCAGCTTGTCGTAGCTGGAGACGCCGATGACCACCGCGATCCGGCGCCCCTTGGCGGGCGTGGACTCGCCGGCGGTGGCCGCCACGGGGAGGAGGAGGGTCGTCAGGGCGAGCGTACGGGTGAACCAGCGCATCGGGGCGAGGGTAACACCGCCGCGGCCCCACGCGCGCGCCGTGCGCACCGCGCGCCGGCTCCGGCCCGCCCCCCGGCGCGGTCGCGGCGCGGGGCCCCGACCGTGGACTACCGCCGCCGTTCGACCTTCTGCATGGCCTGGTCGGGGTCGGGGATGTCGGCCGGGTCGCCGCCGCCCTGCAGGACCATCGCGGAGGTGCTGTTGAGATAATCTACATATACCTGGCTTTTGTGGTCAAGCCCGCCCGCGGTGATGAGCTCCTGGGTGAGCGTGTACTGCTCCTTGGCCAGGGCCTCGGCCGGCTCGCCGAGGGTCTGCAACCGGGTGAACATCTCCGTCGCGCGGGTACGCAGCGCCGGGTCGGACACCTTGGGGGCGACCTTGGCCCAGTAGGGCGCGGCCACCTTGGCTTGCGACTCCAGGCGCGCGCGGAAGTCGGGATCATCGCCCGGTTGGATGCCCTGGGGCACCAACGCCGGGACCGGACGGCCGCCCGGCTCGTCGACCACGTCGGGGTCGGGCGTGGTGCGCACGGCCGGCGCGTCGGGGCGCGGCGCCGCCGCCTTCACGGGGCGCTTGTCGGCCAACCGGGGCGGAGGCGCGGCCTCGGGCGGGGGGCTCGTGAGCCACCACGCACCGAGGCCGCCGAGCAGCGCGACGACCACGACCAGAGCGATGCCGACGCGCCGATCCAGCCCCTACTCCAGGTTCTGGTAGGCGGTGACCATGACCGTGCGGTCGTCGCCACCCATGTTCGCGGTGACGCCGACCTTGGGCGCGCTCGGCACCTGGTAGCCGCCCGCGCGGCCCTTCATCTGCTTCCAGATCTCGATGGCCTGCTTCACGCCCGTGGCGCCGACCGGGTGGCCGAAGCCGACGAGCCCACCGCCGGTGTTGACCGGGATCGACCCCCCGATGTCCATCGCGCCGTCGCGCAAAAGCGCCCCGCCCTGGCCGGCGTCGGCAAAACCGAGCGCCTCGACCATCAACAGCTCGGTGACGGTGAAGCAGTCGTGCACCTCGGCCACCTGCACGTCGCGGGCCGAGATGCCGGCGGCGGCGTAGGCCTTCTCGGCGGCCGACCGGGTGGTCCAGAGCTGGGTGAGGTCGCCGTCTTCGTAGAGCGAAGCCGTGCTGTGGCCGTAGCCGGTGATCTCGATGGCGTCGGCGTAGGTCTTGCCCGCGGCGCGCAGGCCGGCTTCGCTGACCACGACCAGGGCCGAGCCGCCGTCGGACACCTGCGAGCAGTCGCTCATCTTGATGTAGGGGGCGTACTCGGCGTTGTTGAGGAAGCACGGGTTCTTGTCGCCGGCGGCGCTCGCCGTCGCGAGGTCCATCTTCTTGGCCTTCATGTGGGCCAGCGGGTTCTTGTTGGCGTTGCCGTAGGCCTTGACCGCGGCGCGGCCGATGTCCTCTTCGCTCACCCCGTACCGTTCGCGGTACGCCTTGGTGCGGCGGCCGAAGAGCGCCGGGAAGGTGAAGTCGTCGATGCTGCGCTGGCGCCGGTAGTGGCTGGCCCGCGCGAGGTAGTCGGCGCCGTCGCGCGCGCTGACCGTGGTCTGCACCTCGACGCCGGCGACGAGCACGGTGTCGGAGCCCGCCCGGATCGCGTCGATCGCACAGGCGAGCGCGAGCCCGCCCGACGCGCACGCGGCCTCGACCCGCGTCATCGGCTTGCCGGCGAGGGCGGGGTGGCTGCCCGCGAGCGCGGCGCCGAGGTGGCCCTGCTGGCAGAACAGCTCGGCCACGAAGTTGCCGATGTACCCCTTGTCGACGCGCGCGGGATCGACCCCGGTGACCTCGAACGCCGCGTGGACCGCGCTCGCGAGGTGCTCCTCGAGCGTCGGGTTCTCGCGCTTGCCGAAGTCCGGGTGGTTCTTCCACACGAAGTCGGGGTGGCCCTTGCCGATGAACGCGGTGTTGGCCCCACCGAGGAGGAAGACGCGACGAGAGGACATGTGGTGCTCCAGAAGGGGCGCCATCTATCCTGGCGGCGCACCGGGGGCACCGCCGGCCGCGCCCGACAACAGCGCCTTGATCTGCGCTGGGCTCGCGTTGTCGGGGAGCCACGCCACCGGCGCGTACTTCCGCTCCAACGCCGACCACCGCCGCGGCTCGCCCGAGAAGTCGTGGCTGAAGACCGCCGGGGTGTCCACCCCCGCCGCCCGGAGCGCCGCCAACACGTAGACGCCCTGGTTCTCCTCCAGGAATCGCGTGGCCCGGACCGGGTCGCCGTTGAACCGCTCGGCGGTCTCCGCCAGGTCGCCGAAGAGCCGGCCCGCCTCGATCCGGTCGAAGCGCATGTCCAGGAACAACACGTCGAAGTCCGCGGCCGCACACGCCGCGAGGGCTTCGTCGCCGTCCCCCGCGCGCGTGAACGAGAACTGCTCTCCCGCGTACCGCGTGAACGTGTCGCGGTACTCGAAGCCGTCTTCCACGATGAGCACGCGCACCATCGGCACATCGTAGCGCAGCGGGCCGGCCCCGGTCGGGCGCCGGGCCGCGACCGGCCGCTCGTCGGGCCGCAGCCGGCGCCCGGCGCGTGG
>SXOM01000061.1 GCA_005776735.1 Pseudomonadota bacterium | reverse complement strand
GGCCGCCGAAGCGGGCGCCCCCGCGGGGGCGCGGGTGGTTCGGAGCGCTGACGGGCGTTGCGCCTGGGGCGCCGCGCCGGTGCGCCGACGGGTCGATGGCGCCCCTGTTCCACCGGTTCGGCGGGTGCTCTTCTTCGAGAGCCTGATGAACGCCGAGCTCCCGCACAACGACGGCGAGCTGAGCCAGGGCGTGCTGCACCTCGCTTCGTCGTTGACGGTGCGCGGCGTGGGGGTGGACTTTGCCGACGTGAAGATGGCGATCCACGGCGAAGCCCGCCCGGTGCAGGGGCTCGACTCGCTCGGTGCGGCCTTGGCGCGCGGGCCCTACGAGCTGGTCTGCATCACGCTGCTCGAGGGGTACTGGGAGGGCGTGGTCTCCCTGGTGCGCACCCTGCGCGAGCTCGGTTGTCGGGCCCACGTGGCGGTCGGCGGGGTCTTTCCCACGCTCGCGCCCGACGTCGTGGCCGCGCACCTCCCCGACGCCACCTTCGTGTGCCGGGGCGCCGGCGAGGCGGTGCTGCCGGCGCTCGCGCAGCTCCTCGGCCCCGGCGCGAACATCGACCTCCCGCTCGACGAGGCGCAGGTCGCCGCCGCGCTCGTGCTCGACGGCGTGGTGGTGCGCGACGCCGCGGCCGGGCGCCTGATCATCGCCAACTCGGCGGCGGTGCCGGAGGTGCCCGACCTCGACGCGGTGCCGCTCGACCTCGGGCTGTTGCACGCGCGGCACTTCGCCACCGGCGTGGAGCTCGCGTCGAGCCGCGGGTGTGTGCACCGGTGTGTCTTCTGCTCGATCCTCGGGCGCGAGCGGTACCAGGCGCGGAGCGCCGAGGGCCTCGTCGGGCTGTTGGCCCGCTACCGCGCCCGCCTCGCCGAGCTCTTCGGCCCCGACGTGCCGCGCCAGGCCCGGCGCCTGCACTTCGCCGACGACGACTTCGCCTGCGACAAGGCCCGCGCCGTCGCGTTCTTGGGGGCCCTGCCCGCCACCGGCTTCCGCCTGGCGTCGGTGCAGGTCTCCGTCGGCGACCTGTGCCGCCGGGAGGCCGGCACGCTCCTCCCCGAGCCCGACCCCGAGCTGTTCGCCGCGCTGCGGCCCGAGCTGTTCGACGACGCCGACCGGCCCATCCCCGACGTCGACTTCGTCGCCGATCACCGCAGCCGGCGGTGGTCGAGCTACCTGCAGATCGGGGTCGAGGCGTTCTCGGACGTCGAGCTCGTGCGGCTGGCCAAGGGCTACAAGCGGGAGCACGTCCGCGCCATCGTGCACGCCCTCGCCGAGCGGGGCATCCACCACGATGCGTACTACATCCTCGCCAATCGCGACACCACCCTCACCGACTTCGTGGCCGGGCTCGACGAGGTGGTGCGGCTGAAGACCCTCTTCCCCACCCACTTCCACCTGCGCTTCCCGGTGGTCGGGCGGCTGGTCAGCTACGCCACGAGCGCATCGTGGCGCCGGCGCGTGCAGCATGGCGACACCGAGGCCTTCGCCTTGCGGGGGGAGCTCGTCGACGCCGACCACCCCGAGTACGACTACCCGCTGGTCGACCACGACGTGCCCCGCGACCCGCACGTCGCCGCGTTCGTGGACGGGGACGTGTTCACCGACGCCGAGCACTACGCGGGCACCTACGCCCGGCTGCGCGACCGGCTGGTGGCCGCGTGGCGGCAGGCGCCCACGCCCGCGCTCGAGCTGGCCGCGCGTACGCTCGACGACCGTGGCCGCCGCCGACTTTTCCAGTGTCTCGACCTCGCGCGGCGCGCCGCCCACGACGACCCCGGCGACCCCGAGGCGCCCACCAACCTCGACGCGAGCCCGGCGCTGCGGGCCGCCGCGGCCGGCAAGGCCGAGCGCCTGCGGGCGGTGTGCGACGCGCGTCTCGGCCCCGCCGACGCGTGGTTGCCGGCGTTCCAACGGTTCACGATGGGGGGGGTCACCCGCCTGGTGATGATCCCGACGTGGCAATGTGAGCTGCGGTGCAACTACTGCACCATCCCCAAGCAGGACGGCCGGGTGATGTCGGTCGCGGTCGCCGAGCGCGGCGTCGACCTCTTGCTCAGCAGCGAACGGCGGGCGTTGACCTTGCAGTTCTTCGGCGGCGAGGCGCTCCTGGAGTGGGCGCTGGTGCGCCACACCATCGCGCACGCCACGGCGCGCGCGGCCGCGGTGGGCAAGGCGGTCGACTTCGTCCTCTCGTCGAACGGGTGGTCGCTGGACCAGGAGAAGCTCGACTGGTTGCGCGGTCGCCCGGTCAAGCTCGAGTTGTCGCTGGACGGCGACCCCGACGCCCAGCGGCGGTTCCGGCCCGCGGCGCGCCAGGGGGACGACTCCTACGCGCACAGCGTCGCGGCGATGGCCGGCCCGATCGGCGCGTCCGGCCTCGCGCACGACGTGATCATGGTCGTGCACCCCGACCGCGTGGAGCGACTCGCGGCGAACTACCTGCACATCGTCGACTGCGGGTTTACGCGCGTGCAGATCAACTTCGCGCTCGGCAAGCTGTGGTCGGCCGCACAACGGCGCGCCTTCGCCGACCAGCTCTTCCTCCTCGCCGGGGCGCTGCGGGAGCGGCCGCACGTGGTCCTGGTCAACGCCGAGCACCGGCCCATGCCGATGCGGCTCAACGCCGAGGTCACCCTGGACTGGGACGGCACGATCTACGGGGGGAACGCCTTCCTCCACGAGACCGAGCACAAGGCCCGCTTCCGCAGGGGGCACCTCGACGAGCTCGGCAACTTCGACCGGTACTGGATGGACGCACCGAAGAACCAGGAGCTGGTGGACTGGAGCTACGGCCGGGTCGTCACCGAGAACAACCTGAAGGTCGGCGCGGTCATGACGGACTTCCTGAGGTGGTACCGAGGGGACCCGCGCCCGTGAGCGACTGCGTCCCGACGCCGGAGCAGGTGGACCGCCGGCTCCGCCAGATGCTCGCGGCCGACTCCCGGCAGACCGGCGACGGGGCCCACACCGATCGCCTGATGCTCATGCTCACGCGGAGCTGCGAGCTGCGCTGTGCCTACTGTTTCGTCGGGCTCACCGAAGAAGCCTACGGCGAGGACCACCCGGGCGTCCCCACCGTCGGGGTGCCCCGGGGCGACATGTCGGCGGCCACGGCCCGGCGGGCGGTCGACCACCTGATGTCGAGCCCGAAGCCGAGGCTCGCGTTGCAGCTGTTCGGCGGCGAGCCGACCCGCCGGTGGGAGCGGGTCGTGCAGGTGCTCGAATACGCCCGGTCCCACCCCCACCTCGGCGGCCGCGCGCTCGCGATCCAGCTCACCACCAACGGGTTCGGCGTCGATCCGGAGCGGCTCGCGGTGCTCGCGTCGGCCGGCGTGACCGTGCAGTTGTCGGTCGACGGGGCGGGCCGCGCCAACCGGTTCCGGCGGCTGCACGTCGGCGAGCAGGTCGAGGCCGACCGGACGTGGGAGCGCACGATCCACACCTTGCGGAGCGGCACGGCCCGTTGGTTCCTCAACGCGACGCTCCCCCCTGCGGCGTTCGGCGAGCTGCCCCTCCGCTGGGCCGATGCCGTCGCGCTCGGCGTGCCCGCCGTGCAGCTCAACTACACGACGGGGATGGCCGTGAGCCCGGCGCAGTTCCGCGCGTGGTGCGAGGGGCTGGCGGCGGTGCTCCGGTCCGCGCGGACGGGGGGGCCGGCGTGTTTCAACCGACAGGCGGCCGCCGACCCGGCGCCGCTGTGCGGCGACGTGCTCTGCGACGTCGACGGCACGCTCCTGCAGATCGGCGGCATCTTCCACGAGGCGCGGTTCCCCGGGCTCCGCGCGGCCTACACCCACGGCCACGTCGCGACCGCACCCCGCTGGGAGGGCCACCGCGCCACGCTCGCGGAGCTGTGGCGGCGCACCCGCGCGGCGCTCGCGGGGGACGATCTCGCGGTCTTCGTGGCGGGGATGCGGCTCGGGGCGGCGAGCGACCTGGTGGCCCGGGCCGTCGCCGCGGAGGCCCGGTGAGCCCCCCGCGCCCGTCGGCCATCCGGGCGATCCTCGGCAACCTGGGCCCGCTGGTGGTCTTCTACGCGTTCGACTGGACCCTCGGCCTGAAGCCGGCCATCGTCGCGGCGTCGGTGTACTCGATCGCCGACATCGCGTGGCGCTTGTACCGGCGGGAGCCGATCACGCTGCTGTTCAAGGTCGTCGCGGTGACCACCGTGGGCCTCGGGGTGGTCGACATCCTGCTCGCGAGCCCCCGCTTCTTCTCGTGGGAGGCCACCGTCACCAACGCGGCGTTCGGGGGGTGGTTCTTGTGGTTGGCGGTGCGCGGCCCCGGCCCGATGCTCGACGAGCTGTTGCGCATCCGGCCGGAGCTCGGCGAGCAGCTCGGCGCGGGGCGCCTGACCGGCATGGTGCGGGTCCTGCTCTTCTTGACCGTCGCCTACCATGGGGTGACCGGCGTGGCCTACGCGTGGATCGCGTGGCGGTTCCCGGTGGAGGAGGCGGTGGGCCTGCGGGCGCTCTTCGCGAACGTGTCGCTGATCCCGTTCCTCGGCGCGGTGTGGCTCGGGCTGTTGCCGCTCCACCGGCTCGCGTCCCGCCGCAAGTGGTTGCCCGAGGCGGAGCGCCTGGGCTGAGCGCACCCGATGTCGCGGCCCGCGCCCGGCCGTGGGGGTGCGCCAGGCGCGCTTGTCCAGGGAAGACGTTCCTCATCCGCGGGTGGCACGGGGGTTGCAAATCTCCTCGTCGAGGTCTGCCATGCTCCTGGTCTTCGCCGCCGCGTTCGCTGCCGATCCGCTCCCGACGCCCGAGGCCGCCCCCGGGGTCGCGCCCGCCACCATCGGCCACTCCGGCACCGCGCTCTTGCCGGACGCCCGTGCGCGTGCGCCGTTGTCGTTCGAGGCCACGGGCGCGGCGTGGGGCGGCGCGTTGGAGGTCACCGAGACCTGCCTCCAGGCGAGTCCGAACGGCGGCGGCGGGTGCTCCGGGACCAGCTACGAGGGGCTGGGGGCGGCCGGGGTGCGCCTCGCCTTCACCGGGCCGGCCAACCTGCGTGTGGAGGCGAACCTCGGCTACACCACCGACGGCGCGGGGATCGGGACGGCGGCGCTCTCGTGGTCGGGCGCGGTCTCCGACACCGTCCGCCTCGGCGTCTTCGTGGGGGGTGCGGGGTCCAGCTACAGCGACTTCTCCGGGGTCAACGCGGGGTTCGGCGCGGGTGCTTCGGTGAGCGCGCGCTGGGACAAGGTCGCCTTCGACGCCACCCTGCCGCTCGTCTTCTTCGGCGAGCCGGACGAAGAGACGCCGATCTACCTGCCGTGGTTGTTCCCCGACGCCAACGTGTCGTTCGTGCTGGGCCGCGGGCACAGTGTGCGCGTGGGGTTGTTGAGCCTCGCGCCCGGCGTGGGCTGGCAGTACACCGGCTCGCGCCTCATCGCGCGGGTGGACGTGCACTCGCTCGGGCTGATCACCGCCGGCAAGGCCGAGGTCGGGGCGCGGTTCTGAGCGTGCGCCCTTCGGGGGGCCGCGGCGCGACCGTCCCGAAGGCGGCAGGAATCGCCCCGCGGCCCGCGGCGCCGCGCGGCCTCGGCCGCCTTCGGGACGGGCCTACGGCGCCGCCCTCCAGGCGCGACCCTGGCCGCCCTCACCCCCGACCGCCGAGCGCGT
>SXOM01000486.1 GCA_005776735.1 Pseudomonadota bacterium | reverse complement strand
GGCTGGTGGTTGTTCGGGCCCGCGCCGCGACCGTCCCGATCTCGAACGAGGCTGGCGCGCGGTCCAGCGCCGCGCGGCGCGCCGGCCTCGGTGCGACGAGCGGCCCGGTCGCGGCGTCGCGCCCGGGGTCGCGCTACGTCGTCGCCGTGATCCTGCTGCTCCTGGCGTGCGACGATCCCCGAGTTTCCCCCATCGAGGCGCGCCTGGCTGCGCTCGAGTCGGAGGTCGCCGCCCTCGAGTCGGAGGTCGCCGCCGTGGGGGCGGCGCACGGGCGGGACGCGGCGCAGGTCGCGGTGGTCCCGGGCACCCGGGAGCTGGTCCCGGTGCTCGACGAAGCCCAGGCCGTGGCGTGTGCGTTCGACGCCCTGCAGTCGGTCGCCTCGGCCGAGGCCGGACACGACGCCGCGTTCGACGCCTACCTGTCGGACCTCGAGAAGCTCGGCTGGAGCATCGACCCTTCGCGCGGGTGCCACGCCTACCTGACCGTGTCCGTCGCCCTCTCCGAGAACGCTCGCGGAAGGGTAGACAACTTCGTCGCGACGGCCGTGCTCACCCATGGCCCGGGGGCGGGCCGACGCTTCCGAATCGACCGATCGAGCCGGGTCACCGAAGTCGCCGACTGATCGCGCCTACCCCCCCTCCGGGGCGAACTCGAACCGCTCGCGGCAGGTGGGATCGTCCGCCGCGCCGGTCGTGCGCGCGGGCACCTCGGCGGGGACGGCGGCGGGGGCGTTGGTCGGGGCGTCGGCCGAGGCCGCGCCCCAATACCCGTGGCGCCGGAGCTCGGCGGCCACCTCGGGGGACACCGCCTCGGGCAGCAGGGTGGCGTCGCCGGTGCGGAGGCTCCGGCGCCAGACGACGAGGCGATCGCGCAGCTCGGCGGTGGTAGCGGGGTCGGCGGCGCGCGCGTCGTGGAGCTCGGCGGGGTCGACCCGGAGGTCGTGCAGCACGAACTGGCCGCCGTCGAGCGGCGCGGCGGCGAGGGCGTCGGCGTGGCCGGGCTCGTCGAGGCGCACGCCGTGGGCGACGAGCCGGTGCGTCGCGGTGCGGACCGAGAGCATGTCCATCACCCCCTCGGCGAAGACGGCGTCGAGGGGGGCCGCCTCGCCGGAGGCGACGGCGCGCAGGTCGCGGCCGCCGCTCCCCGCCGGGGGCAGCGCACCGCCGACGGCGAAGAGGGTGCGCGCCACGTCCCGTGCGTCGACGAGCGTGTCCACCCGACCGCCGCCGGAGAAGCCCGGGCCCCACGCCACCATCGGCACCCGCGTGCAACTGTCGGTGAGCCCCGTCCGGTGGTTCATGTAGCCGTGGTCGAGCAGGTCCTCGCCGTGGTCCGACACCACCAGGACCACGGTGTGGTCGAGGTCGCCGGCGCGGCGCAGCCGATCGAGCAGCACGCCGAGCATCGTGTCGGCGTAGCGCAAGGCGCCGTCGTAGTGGTCCTGGACGTGCTGCTTGTCGGCGGACGTGACGGCGACGCGCCGGGCGTCGGCCCCGGCGGCAGCGAGGCGCCGGTACGTCTCGGGGTCGAGGATGCTGTCACCGCCCTGGTGGGCGAACCACGAGGGCACGATGTCGGGGAGGAGCGCTTCGCCGAGCACCATCTCCGACAAGCAGGGGTTGCGACAGAGCGCCTCGGCGAGGCGGCTCCCGGGGGCCTCGGCGTACAGGTGGTCCCACGGTCCCGGCCGCGCGTAGGGTCGGTGCGCGTCGTAGCCATGCACGAAGGCGAACCACGGCTGGCCCTCGGGTACGGCGGCCACCCAGGCCGCGGCCTTGGGCCCGGTGTCGAACAACGAGGCGAAGCCGGGCTCGGCCGACCACGTGTCCCACCCCTGGTCGTACCCGAAGTCCGCCGTCACGTGGCCACCGGCCGAGAACGCGGCCGTGGCGTAGCCGTAGGCCCGAAGCGCTTCGGGCGCGAGCGTGACGTCGTCGGGCAGCGCGTAGGTGGCGTAGACCGGGCGCGCGAGCTCGGAGGCGTAGCGGCCGGTGAGGAGCGCGGCGTGGGACCACGCCGACTCGTTGGCCTGGCTGAAGGCGTGGTCGAAGACCGTGCCTTCGGCCGCCAGCGCGGCAAGCACCGGCGTGGTGTCGCGGGCGTAGCCGTGGGCGCTGGTGTGGTCGGCCCGCACCGTGTCGAGGCTCACCAGCAGCAGGTTCGGGGGGCCGGCCGGAGGCGCCGGCGGTGCGGGCGCACAGGCGGCGGCCACGAGCACCACGCCCGCGAGCATCGGGCTCAGAGGCCGGTCGGCGCGCACCCCCCGAGCATACCCCGCCGCGCTACGATGCCGGCGTGCGTACGCACCTCCGCGAGCTCCAGGCCCTCTCCCTCGGGGCGCTGGCCTTCTACTTCGTGCTCGCCTACCGCGTTGCGCTCGGTACGCTCGGGGTGGCGGAGCTGCCCGAGGGTACCCCGAGCCTCCCGGGACTCACGTGGCTCGGCCGGTGGAAGATGTTCACCGACCTGCGCGCGACGCACCACGACGTGCTCGTCGAGGTGCAGGTAGCGGGGGCGTGGGCGCCGGTCGACCTCGCCGCGCGCTACCCGACCCGCTGGGACGAAGGGCCGGGCTGGCTCCGCGACGACTACTACCGGGACGCCGCGCGGCTCCAGGGGCTCGCCGCCACGTTGTGCACGGTCGAGGCCGGCGCCACCGAGGTTCGCTTCACCGAGGTCCGCTGGCCCAAGACCCTGGGCCAGGTCGAACAGCCGCGCCACGACGAGGTGCGCACGCCGCTCGGGAGCTGGCCATGTCGGTGAAGCCCGACGCGGGCGCGCCCGTCCTCGACGCGCTCTTCGCGCCACGGTGGGCCGGCGGCTGGACCCTCGCGCGGCTGTTTTTCGGCGTGGCGGCGCTCGAGCTCCACAAGGACCGCTTCTTCCACGTCCGCGACGCGCTCGCCCACCCCGAGGTGGTGTTCAACGCGGGGCCGGCCCACGTGGTCGACCAGGTGGCGGTCGGGGCGGCGGGCGCGTGGGCGCTCTGGGGCCTGGGCCTCGTGGGCATCGGGGCGCTGCTCTACGGCGGCCGGTGGGCCCGGCCGGGCCTGTGGGTGTGGTTCCTGGCCTACGTGGGGATGGTCGCGGCCCTCGGCCTCAACGTGCGCGTTCCGGAGCGGTTCATCGTGTGGGCGACGCTCGCGCTCTCGGTGGGGCCGATCGGGCAGCGGGGGCTCGTGTCGGCCTACGCTTCGCCGTACGGACGGTACCTGCTCTTGGGGGTCTACGGGTCGCTCTACCTCTCGACCGGCGTGATGAAGGCGCTCGAAGAGGACGCCTGGTGGGACGGCTCGGCGCTGGCCTACGCGCTGCTGGACCGGTGGCATGGCGAAGGCGCGCTGGCCGCGTGGTTGTCGGGGCAGCGGGCCCTGTGCGTCTTCGGGAGCGCCTACACCATCGTGTTCGAGGTCGCGTTCGTGTTCCTGGTGGGGCTGCGGCGGCTGAGCCTCCCCATCCTGCTGATGGGCGTCGGGATGCACATCGGGATCGACGTGCTCCTCGAGGTCGGTCCGCTCGGCGTGATGGCGATGGCGCTGTACCCGGTGTTGCTCGATCCCGGCGTAGGCGAGCGCCTGTGGGGGCGGGCCCGGCCGCGCCTGGGGCGGTTCGCGGCGTGGCTCGAGCGGCAATGATGTCCTCCCCGCGCAACCAGGCCGCCGTCGCGCTCGTCCTCGCGGCGGCGCTCTTCGGCTACGCGGCGGTGCAGGCCCGCCGTACCCACGCGGAGAACCAGGCGGCCTACGACGCGTGGGTGCGCACGGGCGTCGCACCACCGGCTCCCCCGGCGGTGTCGGGCGCGACGTTGGCGGTCCAGGAGCGGCTGTGATGGACAACACCGACCGTCGTGGGCTCGGCCTCCTCGGTTGGCTCGTGGTCTGGCTGGGCTGCGCCCACGCGGTGTCCGGGGCGCTGGGCCTGCGCTGGGTGCAGGAGGTCGAGTGGCCCACCGATCTGCTCGCCATCGGGGAGATCGAGCGCGCCGCGCGCGTCGACGTGGCGATCGTCGGCTCGAGCCGCAGCCACTACGGCCTCGCGCCGAGCGCGATCGACGCCTGCCTCGGCCACGCCTTGGGCCGCCCCACGGTCACGATCGCGGCCAACCGCCTCGCGGCGTCGTCCTACGCGGCCGATCTCGTCGCCCGCGGCCTGTTCTCGGGGGAACGCGCGCCGCGCGTCCTCGTGGTCGAGGTCGCGCCGGAGTCGCTCAACGGGCACCACTTCGAGCTGGACTACAACGTGGGCGCCACGGCGGAGCTCGAGGACGTGCCGGAGTGCCTCGCGGCGGCGGCGCACGGGCCGCTGCGGGCGGGCGCCTGCCTGCGGCCGTTCACCCGCGGCGTGGAAAACCTTGCATTCTTCCTTCATCGTCCCCTCACCGAACACGCCCACATCACCTGGATGGCGCGCTACGCGGGGGGCGGCCAGTACTGCTTCGGGACGCCCGGCTGCGAAGCGCGGAACGCCCAGTACGATGCCCGACATGCGGGGCGGTGGCAGACGCGGGTGGAGCGGGTGCTGCCCAAGGTGCGCCGCGAGCGGTTCGTGGACTACCACATCGAGGGGGGCCTCCCCGGCGCGCACCTCGAGGCGCTCCTGGCCCGCGCAAAGGCCGACGGGGTGCGGGTCCTGGTGCTCAACCTCCCGGTGAGCGCCGCGTACCAGGCCGAGGTGCCGGAGGCCGCGTACGAGACCTTCCTGGCGTGGACGGCACCCGCGGCGGCGCGCCACGGCGCCACGTTCGTCGACCTCAACGTCCCCGAGTGGCAGGCGCGCGACCTCTACGTCGACCCCGACCACCTCGACGCCGGTGGTGCCGAACGGATGTCGGCCGCGGTGTGCGAGCGGCTCGTCGGATGGCTCCGCTAGATGCGCTTCACCGAGCTGCAGTACGGCGTGCTCCTGGTCGTGGCGTGGCTCGGATTTCGCGCCCTGCGCCATCACCGTTGGTTCGGTGTCGCGTGGCTCACCGCGCTGAGCCTCGGCTTCTACGGCAGCTTCGACCCGCGGTACCTGCTGCTCCTGGGGGCGGCCACGGTCCTGGACTACGGCGTCGGCGCGCGCATCGGGGCGACGGAGGAGCCGGTCGCCCGCAAGCGGTGGTTGGCGGTGTCGATCGTCGGCAACCTCGGGATGCTCGGGGTGTTCAAGTACGGGGACTTCGTCCTGCAGACGCTCGAAGCCGCCCTGTCGCTCGTGGGCGTCGAGCGCACGTTGCCGCGCCTGGGGCTGGACCTTCCGATCGGCATCAGCTTCTACAGCTTCCAGACGCTCAGCTACTCGATCGACGTGTACCGGCGGCGCATCGAGCCGGCGCGTTCCTGGCTCGGATTCGTATGGTTCGTCAGCTTTTTTCCGCAGCTCGTCGCCGGGCCCATCGTGCGCGCCTCGGAGATGTTGCCGCAGCTGGCCCGCCTGCCCCGGCCCGATCCCGGCGCGATCGGCGAGGGGGTGGCCCTGGTGCTGGTCGGCCTGTTCAAGAAGATGGTCCTCGGCGACACCATCGGCCGGTCGCTCGTCGACCCGTTCTACGCGGTGCCCAGCCGCTACAACGCCGCCGAGGCGTGGCTCGCCGACTGGGCGTCCTACTTCGCGCTGTACTGCGACTTCTCGGGCTACACCGACATCGCGGTCGGGTCGGCATTGTGTCTGGGCTTCGTCCTGCCGCAGAACTTCGACCGCCCGGCGTTCGCGCCGAGCCCCGCCGAACACTGGCGCCGCTGGCACATGACGCTCGGCACGTGGCTGCGCGACTACCTGTACTTCCCGCTCGGGGGCTCGCGCGGGGGGCCGCTGCGGCAGTGGCGCAACCTGTTCCTCGTGTTCTTCGTGTCGGGGGTGTGGCACGGGGTCGGCGCCTCCTACGTGCTCATGGGCCTGTACAACGGGGTGCTCGCCGCGACGTGGCGGCTGGTCCGGCCCGAGCCCGGTCGGGGCGCGCTGCGGGTGGTCGAGGGCCTCGTCGCGTTCCAGCTCACGGCGCTCAGCGTGATGGCGCTGCGGCCCATCGAGCTTGGGCGCCTGCGGGAAGCGGTGGGTGCGCTCGTGGCGTTCGACCGCCCGGCCGGAGGCCTCGGAGACCCCGTTGCCATCGGGCTCCTCGTCGGTGTCATCCTCCTGCACCTGAGCCCGCGACGGTGGCGGACGCGGCTGTTGGTCGAGGCGCGCACGGCGAGCCCGGCGCTCCTGGCGCTCGCGGTGGTCCTCGTCGGCGGACTATGCGCCTTGTACGCCACTGAAGCGAGAGACTTCTACTATTTCCAGTTCTGACGTCTTGGTGCGCGCGGCGGGCCGGGCAAGACGCGGCGACCCGGGGCGCGGGTCGGCTTCGGGCGGGGGGGCCAAGCGCGGCGAGGCGTTTTGCAATACGAAGTCACCGCCGGGTCCTGCCGGGCCGGGTGAAATTGGCGTTCGCTCCCCCGCAGATTCGCCGCAAGCGGCGAACCTGCGCTCCGCTCAGCCAATTCCACCCGACCCGTCACCCGCCGCGTCACCGAACCGGCCAACCCGGGAGGCGTTGGGCACAACGTCGGCGGGGACGCCGAACCGCGAGGGTCTGGCTGCACCGGCCCGAGGTCGGTGAGCGTGGCGATGTCGAACTTCGAGCGGGATTGGTGGAGAAGGCGAGGGCGGTGGACCGGCGGGGCGGAGGGGGCGGGCGCGAGGGGTGGGCGCACCGACCCACGGACGGTGAGCGTGGCGATGTCGAGCTTCGAGCGGGATTGGTGGGGATGGCGACGGCGGTGAACCGGCGGGGCTCATGCACCGTAAGCCCCTTCGGATTTCCATGGCCGCGGTGTAAGCCCCCTCGGATTTCCGTTCTTGGTCGCCCGCGCGGCCCGGGAGCCTGAAAAGCGCAGGTTTGTCCGTCGCAGCCGCGCCGCTGGCGTGCTCCGGAGGGTGCAAACGGAAATCCGGGAGGGCTTATGCCCGCCTCGTGGAAATCCGGCGGTGCTTGTGGGTCATGAGTACCCGAGGATTTCCGCGTCGTGCTTCGCGCCTCCCGCTCGCATCGCAGCCGGGCGCCCGCCCGCCCCGGCTCGCGCCCCGGCCGGTCGTGGGGCGCCCGCCAACGTCATGTCGGCCCGGGGCGGTGAACCGGCGCGGCGGAAGGGGGAGGGGCGTCTCGAAACCGTCACCGTGCGGATACAATGGTGGTGTGTTGTTCGCCGTCCTCTTCGCCTGCGGACATGCGTTCGACACCGGGGGTGCCGGTGCCGACGCGCTCCCGGTGGGGTGCGGGCCCGCCATCGCGGGCGACGCTGCGGCGGTGTACGACCCCGCGGTGCTGCACCAGGTGCGGCTCACCGTCGGGGAGGCCGCGCTCGACGCGCTGCGCGACGCCCCCCGGGAATACGTCCGCGGCGACGTGGAGGTCGACGGGGTGGTCGTCCCGGACGTCGGGGTGCGACTCAAGGGCAACTCGAGCTTCGAGGACCTCGACGGCAAGGCGGCCTTCAAGGTGAAG
>SXOM01000485.1 GCA_005776735.1 Pseudomonadota bacterium | reverse complement strand
GGCGCGCGGCGCGTTCGGGCTCCTGCGCGCTTCGGGACGGGCCGCAGCGCCGCCCACACCCGCTCGGGCGCCGTCCCTCACGCCTCGTCGGCGGCCTCGGGGGTCGGGGGCGGAGGCGCCGACGGGGGGGCCACCGGCGCGGGCTCGGCCTTGGGCTCCTCGACGGCGCTGCCCTTCTCGGCGTCGGTGAGCCGGCGGAGGTTCACGCTCGCGCGGACCTCGAAGCTGTAGTTGGTGAGCAGGTTGTGGAGGTCGTCCTTGAGGCCGAGCTCCTCGAAGTAGGTGCGGACCTCGCGGGCGATGATCTTCACGAACTCGGTCTTGGCCTTGTCGCCGCCCTCGAGGAGCGAGTGGAGGACCTCGCGCGCGTCGACCCGGAACGACCGGCCTTCGCGCGCCCCCTCTTCTTCGCCGAGGAGGCGGCGGCCCAAGCGACCGAAACGACTGCGGTTGGACTCTTCGGGCATGGCGCCTCCGGCTAGTTGAGCGCGTAGGGCTCGGCGAGGGTGAACGGGGCGATCGTCACGTCGAAACGTTCGCCGCGGGCGGTGACCATCTGGTAGGTGCCGTGCATGGTGCCGACCGCCGTCGGGAGCGGGCAACCGCTGGTGTAGTGGTAGACCTGCCCCGGCTGGAGCACCGGCTGCTCGCCCACGACGCCGGGACCGCGCACCTCTTCGACGCGACCGGTCGCGTCGGTGATGAGCCAGTGTCGCGACAACAACTGAACGGAATCGGGACCGGAGTTCTCGATCTGGATGTGGTACGCGAACATCCACAAGCCGGCGCGAGGGTCGGACTGTTGTGGCAGGAACTCGGGCTTCGCGGTCACGCGGACCCCGCGGGTGATGGCCTCGGACACGCTGCCTCCGGGCCCCTGGTAACCCGCGCCGCATCCCGAGAACGTCGGACGGGTTACCCTCCGGCCCCTCCTGGACCGAGGCGACCGTGCCCGACTTCCCTCTGCCCCCTCCCCTGCCGGCCAGCCCCTTGCCCGACCTGGACAAGGCCGGCCTGCTCCCGCTGTGGGAGCAGATGCTGACCATCCGCCGCGTCGAGGAGATGGCCGCCAAGGCCTACACCGAGCGCAAGATCCTCGGGTTCTGCCACCTGTACATCGGGCAGGAGTCGGTGGCGGTCGGCGCTGCGGCCGCGTGCCGCCCGGAGGACCGGTGGGTCACCGGCTACCGCGAACACGGCCAGGCCATGGCCAAGGGCGTGCCGCCGCGCGCGATGATGGCCGAGCTGTTCGGGAAGCGCACCGGGGCGGCCCACGGGCTCGGCGGCAGCATGCACATCTTCGACCAGAGCGTACACTTCATGGGTGGCTACGGCATCGTGGGCGCGCAGTGTGCGCTCGGGACCGGCGTGGCGTGGTCGCTGAAGCACCTCCGGACCGGGGCGGTGTGCCTCACCTGGTTCGGCGACGGGGCCGCCAACCAGGGCGCGTTCTTCGAGTCGATGTGCCTTGCGCAGCTGTACCGCCTGCCGGTGGTCTTCGTGTGCGAGAACAACCTCTACGCCATGGGCACCTCGGTCGAGCGGTCCAGTGCGCTCACCGACATGAGCCTGCGTGGGCTCGGCGTCGGGATGATGCGCGAACAGATCGACGGGTTCGACGTAGAGAATGTCCGACACCGCATGGGCGCGGCCATCGAGTACGCACGCGCGGGGCAGGGGCCGGTCATCGTCGAGGTCGTCACCTACCGCCACCGCGGGCACTCGATGAGCGACCCCGCGAAGTACCGCAAGCCGGGCGAGCTCGAAGAGAAGAAGAAGAGCTCCGACCCGACGGTCATCACCGAGCTGCGGCTCCGCGAGCTCGGCGCCACCGAGGCGGAGTTGGCCGCCATCCGCGAGCGGGTCGAGGTCGTGGCCAAGGACGCGTACGAGTTCGCCGACGCGTCCCCGCCGCCGGATCCGGCCGACCTGTACCGATACACCTACGCCCCCGCGAGGACCTGAGATGCCGGTGATCACGATGCGGGAAGCGCTCCGGCAGGCGATGCAAGAAGAGATGCGCCGCGACCCGACCGTCTTCCTGATGGGCGAAGAGGTCGCCAACTCCGACGGCGCCTACAAGGTGAGCCAGGGCATGCTCGACGAGTTCGGTCCCGACCGCGTGGTCGACACGCCGATCGCCGAGAACGGGTTCGCGGGCCTGGGCGTGGGCGCGGCCATGGCCGGGATGCGGCCGATCATCGAGTTCATGACGTTCAACTTCAGCCTCGTCGCCTACGACCAGGTCATCAACGGCGCGGCGAAGGTGTACCAGATGAGCGCCGGCCAGTACCGCTGCCCGATCGTGTTCCGTGGGCCCAACGGCCACGCCGAGAACCTCGCCGCCCAGCACTCCACCAGCGCCGACAGCCTGTACGCCCACTTTCCCGGGCTCAAGGTGGTCTCGCCGAGCACACCGTACGACGCCACGGGCCTGCTCAAGACGGCGATCCGCGACGACAACCCGGTGATCTTCTTCGAGAGCGAGCTGATGTACGCGCACAAGGGCGAGGTGCCCGACGCCGAGTACCTCATCCCGTTCGGCCAGGCCGAGCTCAAGCGCGACGGCACCGACGTCACGCTCATCACCTGGGGCAAGCCGGTGCACACCTGCCTCGCGGCCGCCGCGCAGCTCGAGGCCGAGGGCATCTCGGCGCAGGTGCTCGACCTGCGCACGCTCCGCCCGCTCGACCACGACGCGATCTTCAACGCCGTCGCCAAGACCCACCGGGCGGTGGTCGTCCAGGAGGGCCACCTCTTCGCCGGTGTCGGCGCCGAGATCAGCGCCCGCATCATGGAGAGCGCGTTCGACCTGCTCGACGCCCCCGTGCTCCGCGTCACCAACCGCGACGTGCCGCAGCCCTACGCCACCAACCTCGAGAAGCTCGTGGTCATCGACAGCGCGCGCGTCGCGGCCGCCGCGCGCACCGTGATGGGGAGGTCCTGATGCCGCAGTTCTTCGTGATGCCGCAGGCGTCGCCCACGATGACGGTGGGCGTGGTCAGCAAGTGGCTCGCGGCCGAGGGGTCCACGCTGAGCCCGAGCCAGGCCATCGCCGCGGTCGAGACCGACAAGGCGACGATGGAGATCGAGGTCTTCGACAAGGGGGTGATGCTCAAGCACCTCGCGCGCGAAGGGCAGGAGGTCCCGCCGGGGCAGCCGATCGCCATCCTCGGCGCCCGCGCCGACGAGGACGTCAGCGCGCTCCTGGCCGAATACGCGGCCCTCACCGCGGCCGCGCCGGCGGCAGCGGCGCCCGACCCCGCAACGGCGCCCTCGTCGGCGCCCGCGGCGGTG
>SXOM01000484.1 GCA_005776735.1 Pseudomonadota bacterium | reverse complement strand
TCGGGCTTCTTGAAGTCGAAGGTGCGCTCCACCATGCGCCGGGGGGGCTCGATCTTCTCGATCTTCTCGAGCTTCTTGGCCCGACTCTGCACCTGGCTCGCCTTGGAGGGCTGCTTCTTGAAGCGCTCGATGAAGCGGAGCTCCTTCTCGAGCATCGCTTGTTGTTTCTGGTACTCGGCCTCGCGCTGGGCGGCGTCGAGGGTGCGCGCCTTCTCGTAGGCGTCGTAGTCGCCGGTGTAGGTGCGGACCTTGCCGCCGTCGATCTCGACGATCTTGCCCACCACGCGGTTGAGCACGTCGCGGTCGTGGCAGGTCATCAACACCGCGCCCGGGTAGGCGCGCAGCCAGTCCTCGAGCCACAAGATGGACTCGATGTCCAGGTAGTTGGTGGGCTCGTCCAAGAGCAGGAGCTCCGGGCGGCTCAACAGGATGCGCGCGAGCTGCACCCGCATGCGCCACCCGCCGCTGAGCGCGCCGATCTTCCCGTCGACCTCCTCCGCACGGAAGCCGAGGCCCGCGAGGATGGCGCGCGCCCGCGGCTCCAGGTCGTAGCCGCCGCCGGCCTCGAAGCGCGCCTGGACGTCGCCATAGCGCTCGAGCACGTGGTCGTAGTCGGGGTCGTCCACGTCGCCGAGACGCGCTTCGAGGACCGCGAGCTCCTCGCCGGCCTCGGCGACGGCGCCCGCTCCCGCCATCGTCTCGGTCAGGACGCTCCGATCGCGCCACTCGGCGAAGTCCTGGCGGAAGTACCCCAACGTCAGGCGCTTGGGCCGCTCCACCGAGCCTTCGTCGGGCTGCTCTTCGCCGAGGACCAGGCGGAAGATGGTGGTCTTGCCGGAGCCGTTGGGGCCGACCAGGCCCACCTTCTCGCCGGGGTTGACCTTGAAGCTCGCGTCGATGAACAGGACCTGCTGACCATGCTGGCGCGTGACGTTGGAGAAGTCGACCACCGGGGCTCCGTCGGGGGGCGCGCGCGTATCCCGGTTCGCATCGGCGTCGCGGGTCGCTTGCCGGTCGCCGGCGGGCGGCTACAGGCCCCCGATGCTGCTCGCCCTGCTCCTCGCCGCCTGTTCGCCCTCCGCGCTCACCTCCACCGTCGCGTCGCCCACGCAGGGGGTGTCGCGCCCGGCGTGGGCGGCGGAGCTGTCGCTGGTGGCGGTCGACGGGGCCCCCTTCGACGCGGCGGTGCTCGCCGGGAAGGTGGCGCTGGTGGTCAACGTCGCGAGCAAGTGCGGCTTCACCCCGCAATACGACGGGCTGGAGAAGTTGTACCAGGCAAAGAAGGACCAGGGCCTGGTCGTGGTCGGCGCACCGTGCAACCAGTTCGGGGCGCAGGAGCCGGGGAAGCCCGAGGAGATCGTGAGCTTCTGCCGCATCAACTACGGGGTCACGTTCCCCTTGTTGGAGAAGCAGGACGTCAACGGGGCGCAGCGATCCCCGCTGTACGCGTGGCTCGTGCAGAGCCCGGTCGGCGGCAGCTCCGACGTGAAGTGGAACTTCGAGAAGTTCCTCGTCGGTCGCGACGGGGCCGTGCTCGGGCGGTGGCGATCGATCACCACGCCGGAGGACCCGGAGCTCCTCGCCGCGATCGACCGGGCGCTCGCGGCGGGGTGAGGGCGGGGGGGCCCGGCTAGAACCCCGCCTGCATGTGCAGGAACACCCCGTGCGCGGGGGCGGCGCCGTCGTCGGCTTCGAACATCTGGCGTTCGTAGGTCGCGGCGACGGACACCTTGTCCGCGAAGTCGTGGCTCACGCCGCCGATGATCTTGTCGTAGCCGTCGGCGTCGGTGGTGGTGTCGGGGTCGTAGTGGTCGTACCGGAGCACCAGGCGCCCGTACTTGGGCAGGCCGGGGAGCGCCGACACGCTGATGCCCTGCTTGCCGGCGTCGCCTTCGGACACGCCGAGGTACTCGCCGAGGAACCAGAAGAACGGCATCTTGAAGCCGAGCGCGCCGACGTAGGTGATGGTGGGGTCGGCGTCGGCGTGGGTCGACACGTTCACGAACCCGGTGATCGGGAGCTCCTGCTTCCCGCCGCGCGCGAGCGGGTCGACGGTGACGCGCGCCTGGAACGACTTGCCGGCGTCGAGCTCGAGCTTGCTGTAGCCTTCGCCGTTGTAGGCCCCCGCGCTCCACGAGAACAGGCCCTTGCCGTGCTCGCCGGTGAGCGCGACGCCCAGGTCGGCCGTGTAGAGCATCTTCTCCTGGTCGGCGAGGCCCATGTGCACGTAGCGGTGGCCCCAGAAGTTGTCCTGGACCGGCTGGTAGGGCGTGTCGATCACGCCGGCGCGCAGCTTCAGCCCGGGCGCCAGGTCCTTGAACTCGACGTACGCGTACTTCACGAACACCCGGTACTTGGTGTCGTAGGTGAACTCCCCGGTGTCGGTCTCCACCGCCTTCATGTGGTCGGCGTCGAGCGTGATGCGCGCGCCGATCTTCTTGGTGATCTTGGCCTTCGCACCAAGGTATGCACGGTCGAGCGCGAACTCGTTGTAGGCCTCGGCGCCGTCGGAGAGGTCCAGGCCCCAGTGGGCGAAGACCAGCCCGTTCACCTCGACGGTGGGAGCTTCGGGGGCGTCGGCGGCGAGGGCGATCGTGACGAAGAGAGGGAGCATGCGACACTCGTTGGTTGCACGCCGGCCGTAATTGTCACCATGCGTCGGTTCGGTGACGATTCGGAGAGCAGTTCGGGTCGCGCC
>SXOM01000483.1 GCA_005776735.1 Pseudomonadota bacterium | reverse complement strand
CTGCAGTTCGACGTGCCCGAGGGGTGCACCGCGTTCACCCTCGAGGTCAACGGCCAACGGTACACGCAGCCCCTCCCCGACGAACACGAACACGAAGGGGAAGACGAAGACGCCCACGACGACGCGCCCGAGCCGCCGCCGGCCAGCCCGCCTCGCCACCGCGGCCACCGCCACTAGTCTGGGAGGCCACATGGCCGAACGCCCGAAAAAAGCCCTGAAGTTCGGCACCGGCGCCGGCCGCCTCAAGGCGCGCGCGGCCGAGCCGCCGCCCGATGACCACGGGCACTCCCACTCGCACGACCACGCCAGCCCGCCCGCGGTCCGGTTCCAGGAGCGGCCCGTGGGCGCGGCCGACGCCGAGGGTGGCGGGTCGGCGTTCCAGGTCGACCTCGAGGCGCTCCTGCCCGGCGAAGCCGACGATCGGGGGCGCTTCGCCGTGCTCGCCCGCGAGCTGCAACGGCTCCCCGGCGTCCGGGCGGCCCACCTGCGCACCGACCGGTCGTACCCCGAGCTGTGCGTACACTTCGACGAAACGGTCACGCCGCGGCCGGCCCTGCTCGCCGCGGTCCGCACCGAGGCGGCCCGCGCCGCGGAGCGCTACCTCACCCGGACGTGGTTCGTCCGCGACATGGACTCGGCGGAGTGCGCCCAGGTGGTCGAGCACGTGCTCCGGCGGAAGCCGGGCGTCCTCAGCGCCGACGTGGCCTACGCGGCCGAGCGCCTGGTGGTCGAATACGACAAGGACCTCGTCACCGCCGAGCAGATCGAGGCCATGATGGCCGCCGCGGGCTACCCGCTGGAGGCGGTACAGTCCGGCGAAGCGTGCTCCGCCCACGGCCACGACTGCGGCCTGGCGCCCAAGCACGGGATGGCATTGGTGTACAGCTCGGGCGCGCTGTTGGCGCTGGGCTTCGGGCTGTCGTACCTGCCCCCGGCGGCGATCGCGACGCCGTGGTTGTACGCCGCGGCGTTGGTGACCGGCGGCTGGTACCCCGCGCAGGCCGCCTTCCGGGCACTCCGGGCCGGCAAGGTCGACATCGAGGGGCTGATGGTGCTCGCCGCCATCGGCGCCGGCGGCCTCGGCGCGTGGGGCGAAGGCGCGTTCCTCCTGTTCCTGTTCTCGCTCGGCCACTCGCTCGAACACCGGGCGATGGAGCGGGCGCGCCGCGCCATCGAGTCGCTGGCCAAGCTGCGCCCCGACACCGCGCGCATCCGCAAGGGCGAGGCCATCCTCGAGGTCGCGGTGGCCCGGGTCAAGCGCGGCGACGTCCTCGTGGTCCGCCCGGGCGACCGCATCGCGCTGGACGGCGTGGTGCTCGACGGCCGCTCCAACGTCGATCAGGCCACGCTCACCGGCGAGTCGGTGCCGGTTCCCAAGGCCGCCGGCGACGAGGTGTTCGCGGGGACGGTCAACGTCGACGGCGCGCTCGAGGTCGAGGTGCGCCGCCTCGCCGCCGAGTCGACGCTCGCCAAGCTCGTGAACCTCGTGAGCCAGGCCGAGGCCAACAAGAGCCCCACCCAGCGCTTGACCGCGAAGATCGAGAAGACCTTCGTTCCCATCGTGCTGGTCGCCGCCCCGCTGCTCGCCGCGGTGCTCTACTTCACGGGCACGCCGGCCAAGGACGCGGTGCTGCGCGGGGTGTCGCTCCTGGTGGCCGCATCGCCGTGTGCGCTCGCGATCAGCACGCCGGCGGCGGTGCTCTCGGCGGTGGCGCGGGCGGCGCGCGCCGGCGTGCTCATCAAGGGCGGGGCGCACCTCGACGCCCTCGGCCGGGCGCAGGCCGTGGCCTTCGACAAGACCGGCACCCTCACCCAAGGCAAACCGCGGCTGGTGAGCGTCGAGCCCGCCGACGGCGTCGCCGCGGCGGAGCTCCTGGGCGCCGCGCTCGCGGTGGAGCAGCTCTCCGCGCACCCGCT
Source organism: Pseudomonadota bacterium (assembly GCA_005776735.1). Lineage (GTDB taxonomy): Bacteria > Myxococcota_A > UBA796 > UBA796 > SXON01 > SXON01. The sequence goes on along the minus strand of SXOM01000483.1, from coordinate 1,198 downwards.
CGCGCACGCCATCGCCACCGGCGCCAAGGCCGAGGGGGTCACCGCGGCGCCCGCCGACGACGTCGAGGCGGTCCACGGCAAGGGCATCCGCGGCCACACCGCGCGCGGGCTCACCGAAGTCGGCAGCCCCGACCTGTTCGACGGTACCCCGCCGTCGGCGGTGGCCGACGTGGTGGGGCGGCTCCAGGCCGCGGGCCAGACCACGATGCTCGTCCGCGAAGGGGGGCGGTGGCTCGGGGTGCTCGGCGTGGCCGACACCCTGCGCGACGACGCGAAGCCCACCCTGGCGGTGCTCGGCAAGCTCGGGGTGCGCCGGACGGTGATGTTGTCGGGCGACAACACGCGCGTGGCCGAGGCCGTCGCGGCGCAGGTGGGCATCACCGAGGTGCGGGCGCCGCTGCTCCCCGAGGGCAAGGTGCGCGCGATCCGCGAGCTGGCGCGCAGCGGCGGCGTGGCGATGGTGGGCGACGGGGTCCACGACGCGCCCGCGCTCGCGACCGCGAGCGTCGGCATCGCGATGGGCGGCGCCGGCTCCGACGTCGCGTTGGAGACCGCCGACGTCGTGCTCATGGGCGACGACCTGAGCAAGCTCCCCTTCGCGGTGGGCCTCTCCCGCAGCGCCGTGGCGGCGGTGCGCCAGAACCTCGCCATCTCCCTCGGGGTCAGCGGCGTCCTCGTGATCGCCTCGATCTTCGGGTGGGTCGCCATCGCCGAGGCCGTGGTGCTCCACGAGGGCAGCACGATCCTCGTGGTGCTCAACGGCCTGCGCTTGTTGGCGTGGGAACCTCCGAAGGCGTGACCACCCCCCGCCCGATGCCGACGGTGTCGGTCCACGCCACCTGCCCCGCCTGGGACGCGCGGGTGCGCCCCGACGACCCGTTCCTCGAGCCCGCGTTCTTGCGGGCGCTCGAAACGAGCGGGGCCGTCGGCGGCGACGCCGGGTGGGTGGGCTGCCACCTCGCCGTGCACGATGGCGCCTCGCTCGTCGCCGGGCTGCCGCTCTACGTTCGCGGCGACAGTTGGGGCAAGTACGTGTTCGACCACGGCTGGGCCCAGGCCGCGCACCGGGCCGGCATCCCCTACTACCCGAAGCTCACCACCGCCGTGCCGTTCACCCCGGCGGCCGCGGGCCGGGTGCTCGGCGACCACGCGATGCTTCCGGCCCTGGTGGGCGCCGTCGACCAGGTGGCGCACCAGG
>SXOM01000482.1 GCA_005776735.1 Pseudomonadota bacterium | reverse complement strand
GTCGAACAAATTGCCAGGCTGGCATGAGCATGGCCGCAAGGAACGCGGCCGGACCGAGACCGGCGCCGACGCGACCGCCGAGCTGGTGGTCGTCGTAGTGGTAGCGCAACAGCCGCGCCGTCTGGCCGATCGCGCCGTCGCCGCACGCCGCGCCGGCCGGGAGCTCCCGCAGCCGCCGCTCGCTGCCGGCGAGGCCGACGAGCTGGGCCCGCACGGTCGCGGACACGTCGGGTGGCACGTCGCGCGGGGTGAGGCGCGCGGCCCAGGCGCACAGCTCGGCGAAGGAACGGCTCATCAGTACTCGAATCCCCACTGCACGCCAGCGGCCAACAGATGCCCGCCGATCGGGATCGGCGAACCGTCGACGGCGTAACCTGCCGTCGGGGTCTCGGGCTGACCGCGGTCCAGCGCCCCGCTCTGCACGAGGTGGTATTGGAAGAAGCCGTCCAGCCGCGCCCGGCGACGGTGGTCCGGCCGGCGGAACGGGTCGTCGTGTTCGAAGCCGGCCCCGAACGCGAAAAGCACACGGTCGCCGTCGAGGAGCGCGGTCGCGGTGCTCTGGCTGACCAGCGGCGTGGGCTCGAACCCGGCGCCGCCCCGGACGGAGACCACCCAGTCGCCCCACTTCGGCCACAGGCGAAAACGCGGGAGGTTGAGTTCGAGGCCCATCCGCGGCGACCACGTCGCCTCGAGCGTCACCGCGTAGGGGTTGCCATCGGTGGCGGTGCCGTCGGGAATCTGCAGCCCGGTGCCGTCGACCGTGAAGTGGGTCACCGTCGCGATGCTCGGCGCGGCCTGGTCCCACGCCGTACGCTTGACGTCTGCGGTGAGCACCAGGGTGTCGCCCAGCCGGTAGGCGACGCCGAGGTTGAGCTGGCTCGGCGTGTAGTGGTCGAACACCCCGAGCCCGATCCCGAGCGTGAACGGGAGCACGAGCGGGTCGAGGTCGCCGATGTCGCCGGTGCGGGCGTTGAGCTGCAGGTCGATCTCGACGTCGACGGGGAGGCCCGCGTCGCCCCGCCACGAGGCGCCGACCTCGAGGCCGTCGAGCGCCGGGATGGCCTGGCCCGCGTCCCAGTGCAGCGACACCACCGGGGCGAACCCCGGCACCAGGTCGAGCTCCATGTCGTGCACGTCGAGCCCGACGGCGACCACCTCGCCCGCGGCGTCGTCCCCTTCGCCGGCGCTCTCGATCGTGACGTCGAGCGTGGCCGAGATGCGGTATTCGGCGCGCGGGATGACCTGGACCCCGCCGCCGATCGAGAGGCCCCACGCCGGCCGTACTCCGGCGCCGACCATCAGCTCGTAGCGCTGCGCCCGGTTGTCGTACAAGAAGTACGTCGGGAGCTGCGGCTCGAAGGTCTGCAGGCGTAACAGGCGGTTGACCGGGAGGAAGAACCCGGCACCGAACGAGAAGTACTCGCCGATCGGTCGGCTCACCCCCACCATCACGCCCATCACCGGGTCGACCGCGGGGCCCACGTCCAGCGGCGTGTCGAGGTCGTCGACCAGGCCGTCGCGGTTGGTGTCCCACCAGACCTTCGGGAGCTGGGTGAACTCGGCGCCCACGCCCACAAAACCGAACGCGGCCTGGGGGTGGGGCTGCCCGGCGAGGGCCGCGGGGTTCTGCAGGATCGACTCGGCGCCCTCGGCGAGCGCGACCCCGCCGCCCCCGCGGCCCATCTTACGGCCACCGAAGCCGTAGAACTCCATGGGGCTCCCCTGGGCGACCGCCGCCAGGAGCAGGATCACGCGTACCCGATCTCGGGCACGGGCGTGAGGGCGATCTGCCGGAGGTGCTCGATCAGGTTGGCGGGCGTCTCGGGCCCGAGCGCTTCGCGCAGGCACGCGATGCGGCCGCTGAGGTTGGCGGTGGCGAGCCCCGAGCCCTTGTAGGCCCCGCGGTCCTGACCCACGACCGGCGCGGTGTATCCGTGGCCGAGGAACTTCCCGGCCAGTGCGCCCCACTGGCGCGGCGGAAAGCGGTGGGGGGCGAAGAAGTAGAACTTCTCCGGCGGGCAGTCGGGGTGGCTCGCCACGCCCACGGCTTCGGGCAGATCGGCCGGGTAGGCGCGCTCGCCCTTGGGGTGCGCGGCCGCGATCACGACGGCGCCCTTCTCGACGGCGTTGGCGCAGCAGTCGCGCAGGAGGAGCGCCTTGCCCATGTTCGGGGTGCCCAGCGACAGGTTGATGACCCCCGCGCCGTTCTTCGCCGCGAGCTCGATCGCGGCCGCCATCAGGTCGGCGCTGGTGCGCAGGCGGGCGTCCATGATCTTGATGCACATCAGCTGTGCGTCGGGAGCGACGGCGTGTACGGCTGCTGCGATCTCCGTGCCATGGCCGTTCTCGTCGGCGAAGTCGGATGCCAGGAGCGCGTGGGCGGTCGCGTTGAGCGAGATGTTCCACCCCGTGAGGTTCGCCCCGGCGAGCCTGGGGTCGCGAACATCAACCCCGCTGTCGACGATGGCGATGACCTGCCCTTTTCCGGTGTACTCCGTTCCGCGAAACCGCATCCGCTCCTCGCTGCGCCCGAATGCTAACAGGAAACGGCGCGGTATGTTGTGGCGTGCCCGCCGCGCCTGCCTCCGACCCCGACGCCTTGCCCCGACTCACCGGCGCGCGCGCCCGCGCGGGCGTTCAGGCCCTGGCCGATCGGCTCGCCGCTGCGGGGCTGGTGGCGCGGGTCTTCGGCCACCCGGCGCGGGTCCCGGCCAACCGCGACGCGGTCTTCGCGGCGCTGGTCGGGGTCGCCG
>SXOM01000481.1 GCA_005776735.1 Pseudomonadota bacterium | reverse complement strand
GGGTCGCGGCGCCACCGGACCCCCGCCGCGTCCCCGCGCCGACGACCGCGGGGGCGGGGGGCGGCGCGCCGCGACCGGCCGGACGGAATCCGGGGCCGGCGCGCGCCGCGCGGCCTAGCGCAACCCGTGGAGGAGCGGGCCGTGGCCGCCCCCGAGGCTCTCTCGCGCCCCCCGCACCCGCCGCGCCACGTACGCCACCGCGCGCCCGCAGGCCTCCGCCAGCGGGCGCCCGTGGGCCAGCTCGGCGGCGACGGCCGCGGCGAGCGTGCAGCCCGTCCCGTGGGTGTTCGGCGAGTCCACGCGGCGGTGCCGCCACCGCGCGACCTCGACCCGGTCGTGCAACAGGCGATCGATCACCCACCGCCCCTCTCCGTGCCCTCCCTTCAGGAGCACGGCGCCGTCGAGCTCGCCGAGGGCCGCGGCCTCGGGCAGGTTGGGCGTGACCACCTGCGCCAACGGCAACAAGCGCCGCCGCAGCGCGTCGAGCGCCCGCGGATCGAGCAACGCAGCGCCCCCCTTGGCGACCATGACCGGGTCGACCACCAGCGGCGGTCGCACCGGGAGCGCCTCCAGCACGTCGCACACCGCGTCGATCACCCCGGCGTCGCCGAGCATCCCCGTCTTCATCGCGTCGACCGGCAGGTCGTCGAACACCGCCCGCAGTTGCGCCCGGACGAACGCGGGCTCGACCGGGAGCACCGCGTGCACGCCGCGGGTGTTCTGCGCCGTGAGCGCGGTGAGCACGGACATGCCGTACACCCCGCGATCGAGGAACGTCTTCAGGTCGGCCTGGACCCCGGCGCCGCCGCCCGAGTCGGAGCCGGCGACAGTGAGCGCCGTGCGGACACGCATGGTCCCGGGATAACGCGCGGGCCGTGGCCCTCCCCCCCGACCATCCGCACCAGCAGCTCCCCGGTTGTGGCCTCGCCGCGTACGTCGGGCTCCTGCTGCTCATCGCCTCGGCCGGCATGATCATGATGAGCGTGTCGTGGTACTCCATCGTCGCCGGCGGCAGCGCGTTGTCGCCGCTGCGCACGAGCTACGGCGGCGTGGTCGATCCGCGGGTGCTCGCCCCGATGCGCGAGGCCGGCCTGCTCGGCAAGGACGAGCTGCCCGATGCGTTCCACGCCGAGGCCTACGACGGCAGCTCGGCCTGCGCGATCAGCCAGGAGGTGCTCCTGCGCTTGTCCGACGAGGGCGCCCAGCGCCTGCCGCTGGCCGAGCTCGAGGGCGTCAGCGGCAACGACAGCGAAGTCGTCGCCGTCGGCGCGGGCGTCACCATCCGGTGCCCGTTCCGCCCCGGGGAGGGCGCCGGGAGCTTCAAGGTGATGATCGCGTCGGTGAAGTAGGCGCAGGCCGCGCGGCACGATAGCCCCGCGGCCTCCGGCGAGTCCATGTCCTTCGAACGTGCCCACCCCACCCTCGCCCAGGCGCTCACCACCAAGGGCTACGCCGAGCCCACGCCCGTCCAGGCCGCCGTGCTCGGGGGCGACCACGCGGGCCGCGACCTGCTCGTGTCCGCCCAGACGGGCTCCGGCAAGACCGTGGCCTTCGGCCTGGCGCTCGCGCAGAGCCTCCTCGGCGAGGAGCTGCGGCTCGGCCAGGCCAAGGCGCCCCTCGCGTTGGTGGTCGCGCCCACCCGGGAGCTCGCGCTCCAGGTGCAGCGCGAGCTGGCGTGGTTGTACGCTCCGGCCGGAGGCAAGGTCATCGCCTGCGTCGGCGGGATGGACATCCGGCGCGAAGCCTGGCAGCTCGACCAGGGCGCACACATCGTCGTCGGCACCCCGGGCCGCCTGTGCGACCACCTCGACCGCGGGCGCCTGCGCCTGGACAGCGTGGTCGGCCTGGTGCTCGACGAAGCGGACGAGATGCTCGACATGGGCTTCCGCGACGAGCTGGAGCACCTGCTGCAGGCCACGCCCCCCGACCGCCGCACGCTGTTGTTCTCCGCCACGGTACCTCCCGCGATCGAGCAGATCGCGTCGAAGTACCAGCGGTCCGCCGTGCGCGTTTCGGTCGCGACCGGCGAACAGCACGCGGACATCGACTACCGGGCGGTCGTGGTGCTCCCCCGCGAGGCCGAGCGCGCGATCGTGAACGTCCTCCGCTTCGTCGACGCGCCGGGGGCATTGGTCTTCTGCCGCACGCGGGAGGCCGTCAACCGCCTGCACATGGAGCTCGCCGAGCGCGGGTTCGCCGCGGTGGCGCTCTCCGGCGAGCTGGGCCAGGCCGAGCGAAACCGGGCGCTCCAGGCGCTCCGCGACCGGCGTGCCCGCGTTTGCGTCGCGACCGCCGTCGCGGCGCGCGGCCTCGATCTCCCCGACCTGGGGCTGGTCATCCACGCCGAGGTCCCGAGCGACCCCGCCACGCTCCTGCACCGCAGCGGGCGCACCGGCCGCGCCGGCAAGAAGGGCATGGCGGTGGTGCTCGTGCCCGCGCCCCGCCGCCGCTACGCCGAGCGCATGTTCAACGACGCCCGCGTCGAGCCGCGGTGGATGGGCCCGCCCACGGCCGACATCATCCGCGCCCGCGACGAGGAGGTGCTCCGCAAGGGGGTCGCCGAGCTCGCGGCCGACGCGATGGACGAGGACCTCGCCGTGGCTCGCGAGCTCATCGCCGCGGGCGACGCCGAGAAGCTCGTCGCGGCGCTCGTGCGCATCCAGCGCGCCCAGCTCCCCGCCCCCGAGGAGATCAGCGGGTGGGAGCCGCCGCCCCCGCGCCCCCCGCGCGCCGAGCGTCCGGCCCAGGCCTACGAAGAGAACGAAGCGCTGGGTGCGCCCGAATCGCTCGACGGGGCGTGGTTCCGCATCAACGTGGGCCACGCCCAGCGCGCCGACCCCAAGTGGTTGTTGCCGATGTTGTGTCGCCGTGGCGGCATCCAGAAGCAGCACATCGGCGGATTCCGCGTGATGCGCCACGAGACGCGCGTCCTCATCCACAAGGCGGTCGCCGAGAAGTTCGCGCGCTCCATCCAGCGGCCCGACCCGGCCGACCCGAACATCCGCGTGGTCCCCTGGTTCGGGCAGAGCTGAAGGTCGCCGCGCGTCACGCACCGGCCACAGCCGCCGTCGGGCCCGGTCGCGGCGTGACGCCCAGATAGGCTCAGGTATCCGCCGCTTCGCCCGCCCCGTCCTCGCCGCCCTCACTGCGCTCGCCGCCCTCGCGGTGGCCGAAGCCTGGGCTCGACACGCCGACGGCGACCTCGTTTTTCCGAAGGATGGTCGACGATTCTCCACGCGACCGGGCACCCACGGCACCAACCGACTCGGCCTGCACGACCGCGAAATCGCCCCCGAGCCGGCGCCGGGAGTCCGCCGGGTCGTGGTGCTCGGCGACTCGATGACCTGGGGCACCGCCGGCCCCGACGCCACGTGGACCCGCGCGGCCGAGACGGCGCTGGGACCGAGCTGGGAGCTGGTGAACCTCTCCCACTATGGGTACGACGCACACCAGGCGCTCGCGACGTTGGACCGCCTCGGCTGGGCGCTCCACCCGGCGCAGGTGGTGTACGCCGCGTACGTCAACGACCTCGTCCCCACCGAGCTCATCACCGTGGGCGACCCGCCGATGCCGGCGTGGGTGGGCCCCCGGGGGAACCCGCTCCGGGGGTGGTCGTCGCTCGCGCGGCGGGTCGAGGGCGCGGTCCGTGTGCGCGGGTTCACCGAGCGGGACGACCCGACGGCGTGGGCGGCCGCCGTGGCCACGATGCGCGACGATTGCGCCGCGCGCGGCGTGCCGTTCTGGCTCCTCGGGCTGGTGCCCCACGTGCTCGCCGAGCCCGAGCTCACCCCGTGCGACGCCGCGGCCGGCGCCGCCGGCCGCTGCGCCACCGCCGAAGCGCGCCACCGGCTCCAGGAGCGGCTCGCCCTCGGGCTCGGCGTGCCCTTCGTCTCCACGGTGCCGACGTGGCGCCGAGGCCCCGCCCGGAGCTGGTTCCCCGACGGCAGCACCGACTGGGAGCACCCCTCGCCTGCCGGGCACGCGTTCCTCGGCAAGGAAGTAGCCGCCATGATCGCGGCACAACCAGAGTTCGGGGCGGCGCCTTAGACCCGTCCCGAGGCGGGCCGGGGCGGGACGGCGCCGCGGCGCCACGCCGGGGCGCCGATGTCACGAATCGTCGGCGCACGGGCACGAAGAGCACGCTGCCATCGAGTCGGAACGGAACTTGCATCGTGACACGGGATGCTCCTCTCCCTCCTCCTCGCGGCTCCCGCGAGCGCCTTCTGCGGTGCCTACGTCGGTGAGATCGGCTCCACGCCGCAGAACCACCTCAGCCGCATGGTCGTCGCGCGCGCCGACAACGAGACCGTCCTGACGTTGTTCAACGACGCGGAGGGGGCCGGGGCCGCCGACTTCGGCGTCCTGATTCCCCTCCCCGAGGTGATCTACGAGGGCGACATGCGCGTGACCGAGCGGGCCCTGTTGGAGCGCATCGACGCCTACACCGCGCCGCGCGCGGTCCGCTACGACTGCGCCGACCTGTACCCGCTGGAGGCCGAGGTCGCCGAAGCGGCGGGCAAGGCGGCCGACACCGCCGACAGCGGTCCGTCGAGCTCGGGCTCGCCTGCCGCGGCGCCCACCTCGAGCAGCTCCAGCGGCGGGTGCATGGGCGGCGGCTCGAGCTGGGCGGACGACACCGGGGCCGGCGGCGACCGGTACGTCGACACCGCCGACGACGGCGTGGACGTGGTCGACACCTACGAGCTCGCCGAGTACACCGCGTTTGCGTTGTCGGCCGACGACGCGGGCGCCCTCGAGGGGTGGCTCGCGACCAACGGGTTCAGCGTGCCCGAGAGCACCACCGCCGTCCTCCAGGAGTACCTGGACCGCGGCGACCACTTCCTCGCGCTGCGCGTGGCCGTCGACCGGCTCCCCGCGGGCGGGTTCCTCACCCCGCTCCAGATCCGCTACCACGGCGAGGGGTGGACGCTCCCGATCCGGCTCGGCGCGACGAGCTCCGTGGGCCTGCAGGACCTGCTCCTGTACGTGCTCACACCGCCGGAGACCGGCGCGGCGTCGATCTCCAACTACCGCGAGACGCTCTTGCCGATCGACGGCTGCATGGTGCCCGAAGACGAGCTGGGCTCGTGGTACGACACCCAGCTCGACGCGGCGATGGACCTGCCCGCCGACCTCGACGCCCTCGCGGGCCGCACCGGGCTCGCCTGGGTGACCGAGTACTCCTGGACGGGCGGGAGCTGCGACCCCTGCCCCGAGGACGGGCCGCTCACCCAGAGCGAAGCGGGCGAGCTGGCCCCGTTCGGGCACTACGGCTACCACATCACCCGCCTGCACCTGCGCTACACGCCCGACGCGGTCACCCAGGACGTCGCACTGTACTCCACCGGCATCACCGACACGCTGCAGGTGCGGCTGGTCGCGCACGAGTGGGAGCTGGAGAGCGACTTCCCGATGTGCGACGGCAGCGTGCCCGAAGCGCCGGGGAGCTGCTTCACCGCGGACTGGTGGGCCCGGAAGGCCGAGGACGACGTGGGCGAAGACGTGCCGCTGCGCGCATCGGAAGGCTGCGACTGCAACGCCGCCGCCTTCGTGATCGTGCTCCCGCTGCTCCTGGCGCCGTGGCGCCGTCGCGCATGATCTGGCTCCTGTTGGTCGGGTGCATGGACGAGGCCAGCTTCCAGGCCGAATACGACGCGGAGCTGTGCGCGTGGAAGGCCGAGTGCCACGACCAGCCCGACACCGAGTCCTGCGAAGAGGCCGCGGCGGCGGCCTACACTTCCCCCTCCGAAGCGTGTGTGTTCCAGCCGGAAGCGGCGGCGGCCTGCGTCGAAGGGGTGCGCGACCTGGAGTGCGCCGAAGACGACGGGACGGTCGAGTTCCCGGAGGCGTGCGCGGAGGTCTGGGAGTGTGTGTAGCGGGCGGGTGGGTCGGTCGCCCAAGCATCCCACCGTGACCCGTCACTTGGCGAGCGCCGGCGCCCCACGTGGGGCACGGCATGGACCTGGAGCGACGGGACAGAGGCTACGGCGCGCCGCGCGGCGGACCGCTCTGGGAGTCGCACGCGGGGCCCGGAAGGCGGCGAACCGGTCATCGGAGGACGAACGCTTCGCAGACCGCGAGGCGCCGTCGCGTCCGCGTCGACCAGACGCACACCTGACCGTCTTGCCCGACGCTCACCAGGCGACGGCCGTCGGGAGTGAACCGCACGCGCCCGACCGGCCCCCGGTGCCCGTCCATCGACCACGCGCGAACCTCACCTTCCCGCCACATCGCGATGGCCCGTGTGTAGGCGAAGCCGCACGCGTGCAACGCGCCCGACGGCGAGGTTGCAACTCCAGTGCACCCATCCACCGGAAGCTCGACGCCGGGTCCGCATCGTGCCCCGGTCGCGAGGTCGTACGTAGCCACGTAGCGGCCGGCGACGCGGTAACGCTGGGTCGAGGGCTCCACCTCCACTCCGCTCCACTCGCCGTCCTCGACCGCGAAGTGCGCCACCGCCCCGTCGTCGCGAAGCACCATCCCGCCTCCGTGATGGCGGACGACGGCCACGCCCGACGCGTGGACCCCCAGCCCGATGACCCGCCGAGGGACGCCGACGGCGACCTCGGGCCGGTCCACGCCCGACCACAGCCGCAACCGGAGCCCGGCTGCGGGCCGCCCGGTCACCGCCACCACGGCCTCGCCGTCCACGGCGACCCTGCCGAAGCACTCCTCATCCTCGGTCAGCCGCGCCTCCACCGCGTCGTCGCGGATGTTCCAACGTTCGAGCGACCGCTCGGCCCGGACCAGGACGGACCGGTCCCCGACCAGGGCGACGAGGTCCCC
>SXOM01000060.1 GCA_005776735.1 Pseudomonadota bacterium | reverse complement strand
GGTGCGGCTCGCGGCGGTGCGGGCGATGGCGCGCCACGGCTGCGACGCTGCCGCCGTCGTGGCGCTCGTCGCCGACCCCGACGTCGGGGTTCGTGTCGAGGCGCTCACCACTGCCGGCGCCTGCCCCGACGTCCCGACCGAGCCGCTGGCGGCGGCGCTGGCCTCGGCGACCAGCGCCGAGCGGGCGGCGGCCCTGCGCTCCCTCGACGCGCGCCGGGCCCTCCCCTCGGCGCTCGCGGAGTTCCAGACCGAGGCCTGGCCGCTCCCGGTCCGGATCGCCGCGGTCGAGCTGATGAAGGAGCGACCGCGCCTGCTCCGCCTCGCGCTCACGCACGCCGACCCCCGCCTGCGCAGCGCCGCCGCCGGGGCCCTGCTCGGGCCCGAGCCGGCGCCGCGGGCGAGCGAAGTCGCGGAGCTGCTCGGCGCCAAGGACCCGATCCTCGTCCAGGCCGCGGCGCAGGCCGCCGCGGAGCACCCCGACCCCACGCTCGAGGGCCCGCTGGTCGCGCTCCTGGAGCGCCGCGACGTCGACCGGGCCAGCGCCGCCGCGAGCGTCAAGGCGCTCGACGCGCTCTACGCCACCGGGCGCCTCCCGGTGCCCAAGGTCGAGACGCGCGCGGCCCTGCGCCGCTGGTTGTCGTTGCCCGAGCTGCGGACGATCCGCGACCGCGTCGTGCGTACCATCGGGGGGCAGCCGCCGCCCGTCGGGCACCCCGACCGCGCCCTGCCGTCGCTCGGCGAGGTGCGGAAGGTCCGCAGCGCCCGCGTCACGACCACCGCCGGCGAGCTGCGCCTGCGCCTGCTCCCCGAGGTGGCGCCGCTCACGGTGCACAACTTCACCACCCTCGCCGAGCGCGACTACTTCGACGGGCTCAGCTTCCATCGGGTCGTCAGCGACTTCGTGGTGCAGACGGGCGACCCTCGCGGCGACGGGTGGGGGGGGCCCGGGTACGAGATTCCCGACGAGCTCAGCGACGAGCCGTACACCGCCGGCACCGTCGGCATGGCCCTGAGCGGCCCGGACACCGGCGGCAGCCAGTGGTTCGTCACCACCGCCCCGCACCCCCACCTCGACTTCGGCTACACGGTCTTCGGCCGGCTCACCCAGGGGCTCCGCGTGGCCCAGGCGATCTCGGTCGACGACCGCATCCTCGACGTGGTGATCGAACGGGTACCGTAGCGGGCGTCGAACCGCGAGGGGCTGGCTGCACCGACGCCGGTCGGCGAGCATGGCGGCGTCGAACTTCGAGCGGGTGGGCCCGACCCGCGACCGTCCCGACGCTGGCAACGTCCGGCGGTCGGTCCGGCGCGACGGGTGAGTTCGGGCCACCACCGCTCTCACATCCGGAAGCGCCAGGGCACACCGGGGAGTCCCCTGTCGCCTCGCAGGGACCGTTGACAGAGGGCCAAGAACGCGGCGTCGTCGATCAACCCATCCTGACGCAGGCTGTCCCAACAGTCGAACGGCGAGGCAACCCGCCCTCGCCCCAACTCCGAAAGGGCAATCTGCGTGGCCCGCCGGTCCTGGCACACAAACACCAGATCCGCCCGTAGATGCGCACAAATCGCGATGCACTCATGCTCGCCGAGATTGGCCGTCGTCGAGGTCGTGTCCTTTCGTAGGTGCAGGTACAACATCTCCCACGCCGGGGTGCCGGGAAGTACGGAGTGCGAGACAAACAACGGCCCTCCCTCTCCGTGTGCGCGGAGCAGCGCCTGCCGTCGGCCGGACTTGTCCTGGGCGGCACTGTCGCCGACCGACTCCGCGACATGCAGGCTCCCCTTCGGCCAATGTGCCACCTGCGGTGAGAAGCTGGCCAGGTTCCCAAGGGGGCCATCGTCGAGCAGCCACATCGCAACGCCTACTGGAAGTGGAGCAGTTCTGCGGCTCGCCCCCGCGAAAGCAGGTCGTGCTCGTGTGCCTCGACCACCCGGTCGGCGACCAGTCCGTCCATCAGCGGCGAGACGCTCGCCCGGATCCCATCCTGACGCCGGGCGACGCTCTCCACGAGTCGCGCGAGCGGCATTGACCGATGGCTCTGCATCAACTCGGTCGCCTCCGCCTCCGGCAGACGCAGCGTGTTGCGTGTGTGCCATGCTGCGCCCTCGACCGAGAATCCCCATCGGGTGATCAGCAGGGTCATCAGCGCGCCGGGTTCTCGCACTTCCTCAACCCACGCTCGAGGCGCGAGGAAACCGGGCGAGAAGCCGTTGGCACGTTGCTCGGCGGGATCGCTCTCCTGGCTCGACCGAGTGACCGAGGTGAGCAATCCCGTCTCGACGGACGCATCGTGGAGCAAGTGGCACAGCTCGTGGGCGAGAACGGAGCGACGCGAATGAACTCGGGAGATGCGCTCGAGTTGCTTGTTGAGGAGGATGACCGGCACGGCCTTCGGCTCCCAGACGGCGGCAGCTTCGATGTCGGCCGTCCTGAAGCTCACGAACGCCACATGTATCCCCAGCGACTCCAGCAGTCCCTGAACGCTCTTCACTGGGGCGTGGTCATCTCGCGCCGACACCCGCGCGCGTTCGCCAAGCTGGTACCCCTGCAGCCAGTTCTTCCCGTCGGCCGCGAAACCGGTCGGGGTCGGATGCAGCAAGTGAGGTGGTTCGCCAAGCTCGCCCGCAAGCCAGTAGCCAACGCGCCCGACCTCGGCAGCCATGCCCAGCAACCGCCGGTCGTGGCCAACAAGCTCGAGTGGGGTGCCAGCCACACTGCGGAAACGTGCGACGTTTCGGCCGACATCCTTGGCCGGCTCGTCGGTGAGCAGCCAAGACGGATCCGCACCGAGGCCACGTGCGATCCGCTCGAACTTCGCCGCAGACACCGTCTGCTTTCCAGCCTCGATCTCGGCAAGCGCAGTCACCGAGAGGCCGGCGATCGCGCCAACATCCTCAAGAGACAAACCTGCCCGATCGCGCCACTTCGCGATTCGCTTCGAGAGAACATGACTCGTGAGCGCCACCGCTTCACGCTATGCACCGTGGCCCGTTCCGGCAACGTCCGGCGGTCGCCCGGCGCGACCGGCGCCTCAGCCGCCGCCCACCTCCCGGTAGATCCGCGCCGTCCGGCGCACCATCTCCGCGACCGAGAACCGCGAGGCCTGGGCACGCAGCGCGGCGGGGTCGGCCGAGCCCGGCGCGGCCCGCAGCGCCGCCACCCAGCCCGCGGTGTCGCCCGGCGCCACCAGGACCCCCGCGGTGCCCACCAGCTCGGGGATCCCGCCCACCCGGGCCGCCACGACCGGCAGTCCACAGGCCATCGCCTCCACCACGACGCTCCCACCGGCCTCGTCGAGCGAGGGCAGCACCACGACGTCGGCCATGCCGTACAAAACCGCCCGAACGTCGACCCGCCCGACGAACCGCACCCGCTCCCCCAACGGCGCGGCGCGCGCCGCCAACGCCGCGCGCAAGGGCCCCTCCCCGGCCACCACCAACCCGCCGGGTACGGCGGCGAAGAGGTCGAGCAGCGCGGCGTGGCCCTTGTGGGGCACCAGCGCCGCCGGCACGAGGTAGGTCGGCGGGCGCGGCGGGCGCGCGGGGAGCTCGACGCCATCGGCCCCGTCGTGCACCACCTCCACGCGCGCCACCCCCGCCGCACGACACCGGGCGGCCACCCACTCGCTCACCGCCACCACCCGCGCGGCGCGGCCGTACTTCCAGACGTTCCCCGGGGGCCGGTGGTTGCGCCGGTGCACCACCAGGGGGACCGGCGCCGCCAGGCACGCATCGTGGGCGTGCGAGCTGTGCGCCGCGACCACGTCGACGCCGAGGCGCACCGCGCCGGCGCGCACCCGTGCCGCGTTGAGCCAGCCCGCGTCCCCGCGCAGGACCACGTCGGGCGGGCGCACGCGGCGCGCCAACTCCCCGTCGGGTGCCCCCGCCCACACGTCGTCGGGCCGGGCCTGCAGAAGCGCGGCGAGCTGCGCCTGGCCGCCCCGCCATTCGCGCGCCGGGTCGACGTGCAGGACCCGGGTCATGGCACCACGACTCGACGCACGGTCACCGGCCCCGCGCGCGTGCGCACCACCGCGCGAAGCGGCACCCGCGCCGCGTCGGTCGAGATCCACGCCGTGATCTTGTCCTCGAGCACCCCCTCCTTGCGCATCCGCAGCTCGAACCGCTGCGCCACGCCCTCGGGCACGGTCTCGGTGCCCGCGTCGGCGACGAAGACGGTCTTGACGGCCTTTCCCGAGAAGACCCGGAGCTCCCTCCCGCCCCCCTCGTGCCGCAACGCCATCAGCGCCGCGAGCGGGTCGAGCACCCCCGCCGCCGGGTCGTACCGATCCGCCCAGTCGCGCCACCCCTCCGCGAACCGCTGCCGGCGCGCGACCTCGATGCCTTCGGACCCAAAGCGCATGTCCTGGTCCTGCTGGAAGTGCCCCTCGCGAAAGTGCGTGACGTACCGCCGACTCCCGTCCAACGCCCAGGTGCTCTCGACCCGATCGTCGATCGGGTACAGGCCGGCGAGCCAGTCGGCCGACCGCGTCGTCACCACCGTGGTCCACGCGGCGGCCCCCCCGACCGTCTCGGCCTCGGCCACGCCCGCCTCGATCCCCATCCACTCCGCGACGTACCGCAACGACTCCCGCTCGGGGGGCGTCCAGGCCCAGGCCACGCCGCACAGCACGAGCATCATCCGCTCGCACAACCCGCGAGACCCTCCCACCGCTCCTCGTCGACCTCCGCCGCCGACGCCCGCTCCACCTGCATCCCCATCGCGCCCACCCCGACGTCGGGACGCGCACCGCGCTGCCAGTCGCCGCGCACCGCCCCGGGAGGGACCAGGCACTCGGGGCCGTGGCCGACGAGATCGGGGCGGTTCCACGCGTAGAGCGCCTCCCGCACCGCCGGCCACTGCTCCCGCTTCCACCAGAACATCATCGCGCGCTGCCGGGCGCGCTCCTTGTGCCCCTTGGCGACGACCATCGGCGCCTTGGAGTAGGGGTCGATGCCGGTGTGGTACATCGCGGTCGCGATGGTGCCCGGTGTCGGCATGAAAAGCTGGACCTGTCGGCAACGTAGCCCCTCACGTTTCATGTAGAGCGCGAGCTCGATGGTCTCCGCCGGGCCGGTGCCCGGGTGGCCACACTGGAAGTAGGGCACGATGAACTGGTTCTTGCCCGCCTTCTCCGACGCGGCCCGGAACCGCGCCATGAAGTCCTTGAAGTGGGTGATCTCCGGCTTGCGCATGTGGTGGAGCGCGGCGGGCGACACGTGCTCCGGGGCGGTGGTGAGCGAGCCGGACACGTGGTGCGTCGCGATCTCCTCGACCACGACGGGGTCGAGCGCCGCGAGGTCGTAGCGCAGGCCCGAGTTCACGAAGACACGCTTGACCCCGGGAAGCGTGCGCACCTGGCGCAACAGGTCCACGAACGGGCCATGATCGGTGCCGTAGTGCCGACACCGCGTGGGGTGCAGGCACGAGACCCGGCGACAGACCGCGTTGGCCTCCGCCGAGGTGCACCGCATGTGGAACATGTTCGCCGTGGGGCCGCCGAGGTCGGAGATGACCCCGTTGAACCCGCGCCGACCGGCGAGGTCGCGCACCTCGCGCACCACGCTCTCGGCGCTCCGGCTCACCACGTCCTTCCCCTGGTGCAAGGTCAACGCGCAGAAGCTGCACCCGCCGCTGCACCCGCGGTTGACCGTGATGCTCCCCCGGATGCTCTCGAACGCGGGGACCGGCGCCCGGTACGCGGGATGTGCGGCGTTGGCGAACGGCAGCTCGTAGAGGCGGTCGAGCTCGTCGGTGCGCAGCAGGCGCGCCGGCGGGTTGCACCAGATCGCGCGGTCCCCGTGCGGCTGCACGATCGCCTCGGCACACTCGGGGTTGGACTCCCGGTACATCAGCACGGTGAGCTTGTTGAACGCGACCGGGTCGGCCTGGCACGCTTCGAACCCCGGCGCTTCGACCACCTTCATCGCCGGGCGCGGGGTCTTCATGCCCAGCGCCCACGCCGTGCCGGGGACGTCGCGGCACCCCTCGACCCCCTTGCCCGCGGCGAGCCGGCGGGCAATCTCGACGATCGCCAACTCGCCCATGCCGTACACCAGCAGGTCGGCCTTCGCGTCGAGCAGGATGGACCGCCGCACGCGGTCCTGCCAGTAGTCGTAGTGGGCGAACCGACGCAAGCTCGCCTCGACCCCGCCGAGCACCACGGGAACCCCGGCGTACGCCTGCTTCGCGCGGTTCGCGTACGTGATGCACGCGCGGTCGGGGCGCCGGCCCGCCTCACCGCCGGGGCTGTACGCGTCGTCGTTCCGGACCCGACGCGACGCGGTGTAGTGGTTCACCATCGAGTCCATCTGGCCCGACGTCACGCCGAAGAACAACCGTGGACGGCCAAGTACCCGATACGCCTCCGGATTGTCCCACTCCGGCTGCGCGATCACGCCCACCGAGAAGCCGTGGGCCTCGAGCCAACGTCCGACCAGCGCCACGCCGAAGCTGTTGTGGTCGACGTAGGCGTCGCCGGTGACGAGCACGACGTCGAGCTCGCCGCCGGCCTCTTGGGGGGTCATGGGCAGGAACGGTCGGTGCATCGGGCCCGGGTGTAATCCAATCGGGGCGATGCGCCGCGACCGTCCGCGTGGGTGCGGCCACCGACGCCGCGCATCGCGCACGATACGAGCGGGTGTGCGCATCCTCGATCTGAGCCGCCTGTTGCCGGGCCCGTTTGCCACGCTGTGCCTGCAGGGGCTCGGCGCGACCGTTCTGAAGGTCGAGGACCCGCACGGCGGCGACTACCTGCGCCACGTCCCGCCCACCCTCACGCTCGACGGCGAGACCCACGGCGCGTGGTTCGCCGCGCTCAACCGCGGCAAGCGCAGCGTGGCGATCGACCTGCGGACCGAGGCGGGGCGCGCGCACGTGCTCCGCTTGTGCGGCGAGGCCGACGCGCTGATCGAGAGCTTCCGGCCCGGCGTCCTGGCGCGGCTCGGGCTCGACCCCGCGATGCTCGTGGAGCGGTTCCCGCGGCTGGTGGTCGCTTCGCTCACCGGGTGGGGGCAGACCGGCCCGATGGCCTCGCTCCCCGGCCACGACCTCGGCTTCCTCGCGCTCGCGGGGATGTTCGGCGCCGCCACCCCCGGGGTGCCGCGCCTGCAGTGGGGCGACCTCGCGGCCGGCGGCCTCGTCGCGGCGCTGCGGGTGCTCGGCGCCGTGCACGCCGGGCGCGGCGGCTGGCTCGACATCGCGATGCTCGACGGGCTCGTGGGCCTCCAACAGACCCAGTTCGCCACGCTCGCCGCGGGGGCCCCCGCCGACGGGCTGTTGACCGGAGAGGCCCCGGTGTACGGCGTGTACCGCTGCGCGGACGGCGGCTGGGTCACCGTCGCCGCGCTCGAACCGCAGTTCGCGTCGGTGCTCGCCCACGCCACCGGGGGCGACCTCGGGCGCGACGCGCTCGTGCGGCTCTTCGCGTCCCGCCCGCGCGACGCGTGGCTCGGGGAGCTCGCCGGCGCCTGCGTGGTCCCGGTCTTGACCCCCGAGGAGGTCGCGTCGCACCCGCAGGTGGCGGCGCGGGGGCTGTTCTGCGAGGCGGGGCTGGTGCACCCGCCGACGGGCCGGGTGCTCGGTCCGGTGCCCCGGCTCGGCGAACACGACGGCTTCTGATCGCAGCGGACCGCGCGGAGGGAGGGCCGCCGTCCAGCCGGGCTCGGCGCGGGCCCCGATCGGTTAGCCTGCCGCGTGGAACTGCAAGACCCGCACAGCCGGCCGATTTTTGTGGTGAGCGACTCCACCGGCGACACCGCGACCCGGGTCGCGCGCGCCGCGCTCCGTCAGTTCGAAGCGGCGAAGAACCCGGTCCAGGTCTTCTCCAACGTCAACGATCGCGACACGCTCGAGCGCATCCTCAAGCAGGCCGCGCTCCAGGGGGCGTTCGTGGTCACCTCGCTGGTGAGCGCCGAGCAGCGGGCGTTCGCCAATGAGCTCGCCAAGACCTTCCGCATCCTCCAGGTCGACGTCATCGGGAGCCTCATCACCGGCCTCAGCGGGTGGCTCGGCGACACGCCGCAGTCGCTCCCGGGCCTGTTGCACCGCACCGACGCGGAGTACTTCCGGCGTATCGAGGCGGTGGAGTTCACCGTGAAGCTCGACGACGGGAAGGACCCGCGGATGCTCCCGCTCGCGGACATCGTGCTCACCGGGGTGTCCCGCACCTCCAAGACGCCGCTGTCGGTCTTTTTGGCGTACAAGGGCTACAAGGTGGCCAACGTGCCCATCGTGCTCGACCACGAGCCGCCGAAGGAGCTCTGGGAGGTCGATCCCAAGCGCGTCTTCGCCCTCACCATCGACCCCGAGTCGCTCCAGCACATCCGTCGGCAACGCCTCAAGACGATGCGGCTCAACAGCGGCTCCAGCTACGGCGACCTCGACTACATCCTCGCCGAGCTCGAGTACGCCGAGCAGCTCTTCCGTCGCAACCGCCAGTGGCCGGTGATCAACGTCACGCGGCGCGCGGTCGAAGAGACGGCGGGTCTCATCCTCTCCCACCTCAGCGGCGAAGGCGTGATCAACGACCGCCGCGAGGTGGGCCAGCTATAGTGCGCGGGGGCGCGGGGTGATCGGCAGCGTCATCGACAAGTACGAGGTCCTCCAGAAGTTGGGCGAGGGCGCAACGGCCACGGTGTACCGCGGGCGCCACCTGTCGATCGGCAAGGACGTCGCCATCAAGGTGTTGCACCCGCACCTGAGCGCGTCCACGCGCTACCGCGAACGGTTCAACCGCGAAGCACGCGCGGTCGGTCGCCTCACACACGAAAACATCGTCTCGATCCTCGACTACAGCGGCCAGGGCACCGAAGACTGCTACATCGTCACCGAGCTGGTCGACGGGTGCACGCTCCTGCAGCTCATCGAGGAGCACGGGCGCATCCCGTCGGAGGTCGTGGCCGCCCTCGGGATGGAGCTCTCGGGGGCGCTGGGGTTCGCCCACCGGGCCGGCATCATCCACCGGGACCTCAAGCCCGAGAACGTGATGGTGCGCCGCGACGGCGTGGTCAAGCTCATGGACTTCGGCGTGGCCCGGGTCATCGACGAAGGCCAGATCACGCTCGACGGGTCGCTCCTGGGGTCGCCTGCGTACATGAGCCCCCAACAGGCGCTCGACGAGAAGCTCGACGGGCGGAGCGACCTGTTCTCGCTCGGCACGGTCCTGTTCCACTCGGTCACCGGCACGGTACCGTTCAGCGGCACCAACGCCTCGATCATCCTGCGCAACATCATCGACGGGCTCCGGCCCGACGTGCTCGAGCTCGAGCCGCGCGCGGCGCCGGGGCTGGTCGCGGTCATCGACAAGTTGCTGCAGACCCGCGCCGACGACCGGTACGCCGATGCCGAGGAGGTCAAGGCGGCGTTGGCCGGGGCGCTGGCCGAGTCGGGCCTCGGGGCCGACCACCCGCGCATCAACCTCCGGGCGTGGTTGCTCAACCCGCGCGAGGTCGGCGCCGCGCTCGAGGAGCACCTGCGCACCGACCTGCTCGCGCGCGGCAAGACGCGGCTCGCCGCGGGCGACACCGTCGGCGCCTTGCAGCTCTTCAACCGCCTCCTCGCCATCGACGAGGAGCACGCCGAGGTGCTCTCGCTCATCGGGGCGCTCCACGCCCCGCCCCCGCGGCAGGCCCCGCGCGGCTTGCTCGGTGCGATCGGCGGGATCGCGCTCCTGGCAGCCGGGCTCGGCGCGTGGGCCCTGGTGCCGCGGCAGAACCCCCCTCCCGTCGTCGAGCCGGCGCCGGTGGTGGCCGAGGTCCCGAAGCCGGCGCCTGCACCGGCGGTCCTGGCCGCCACCCCTGCGCCGGCGCCCGAAGCGCCGCCGTCGAAGCCGACCAGCCCGCCGCGGGCGAGCGCCACCCTCCCCGCCACCGGAGTACGCCCCGCCGCACTCGTGGTCGCCGCCACCCCCGCTCCCCTCCCCGCCGCCGTGGCGACGCCGGCCACGGTCATCTTCAAGTGGAGCGGGCGCGCCCGGTCGGTCAGCGTGCGGGTCGATGGCGCCCCCGTCGGGGTGTTCCGCACGGGCCCGGCCGTCGGCTGGATCGGCACCCGCCAACGGCCAATCGAGCTCACGGCCGGTCGGCACACCATCGAGCTCATCAACGAGAAGATGGAGCCGTGGTCGACCACCCTCACCGTCGCGGCGGGCGAAGAGCGCACCGTGGTCGTGCCGGAGCTGAAGGGACTCCCGGCGGACTACGTGGTGAACTCCCGGATGCCCGACGACTGCCAGATGAGCATCGGGGACACCAAGTACGGCGAGCTGCCCAAGTTCGGGCGCCAGTTCAACCGCCCCGCCTCGGGCACCGAGTCGGTGACGTTCGACTGCGGCGCACGCGGGGTGCACACCTTCGCGCTGCCGCCGCTCCAGGCCGGGGGGCAGGCGCCGGTGCCGGTGTCGTTGCCGCCGGAGCTTCAATGAGCGCGCCGGCCACGACAACCCCGCCCCGCTCGGGCCGCCCCGTCCAGCCTGCGGGCAGGAGAGCCCGGCGTATCGCCTCGATCGTCGCCGTGTGGCACGCGGGTTGCTTGATCCTGGGCAACACCGGTTGCTTCGTGACCTGGCCCATGCCGCTCATCGACGAGAACCTGCCCCCCGAGATCAAGTCGCAAGCTTGGCAGGAGGACGACACGGTCGTCCTCGACGCCGAGGGCGACGCCTGGGTGGTCGTGGTCGACGACACCGACGAGATGCCGCTGTTCACCTGGCAGATCGGGAGCCGTCACCTGCCGGACGTGCCGCAGCGCAACGAGACGGAGGACGGCCTGGTCTCGTGGCTCGACTCGGTGGTCATCCCCTACGAAGCCGACTTCGACGGGGAGGAGCTCCGCGTCACGGTCAGCGACGCCGGGGGTGCGTCGGTCGAGATGGCGTGGCCCGTGGAGGTCCTGTGAAGGCCGCGCTGCGCTCGGGGCTGTGGGCCGCGCTGCTCCCGCTCGCCGGCTGCATGGCGGGCAACCTCGCCGACAAGACGTCGGTCGACGGCGAGGCCCCCACCGACGAGATCGAGCCCGGCACCTTGCGCGTCGACCTCGCGCCGGCCGCCGACGCGCTGGGCCTGTTGCCGCAGAGCTTCCTCCTGCTGCCGGGCAGCTACACCGACGTCGAGGTCGCGCACCAGGTGCACGCCACCACCACCGTGTCCGGGGTGCTCACCGCCGAGTCGATGCAGGGGTTTGCGACCGCCGCGTCCCACGAGGGACCGTTCGTCGGCCTCGTGCGTGCGGGCCGCACCGGCCTCGTACAGGGCGGCGCCGCCGCCACCGACACGACGGGCGCGTTCTCGTTCACCACGCCGGGCGGCCAGCCCTACAACCTGCAGCTCATCCCCGACGACGCCACCGCCAACCCGCTGGTGTACCTCGCCAACGAGCCGGTGCCCGAGGGCGGCCTGGTCCTCGACGAGGTGGTCGAGATGGGCGCGCCGGTCTACGGCCGGGTCACCGACGCCGACGGGCGCCGCATCGCGGGCGCGCCGCTTCACCTCCGGCGCACCGACGTCGACGCACGGACCGCCACCTTCACCGCCGACGCGGAGGGCTGGTTCGTGGCGCGCGCCGAGGTCGGCTACGACTACGCGGTGGTGCTCGAGGGCGGCCGCGACGAGGACGGGCTCCCCTTCCCCTCGGTCGAGGTGGAGTTCTACATCGAGAACGAAGACGGCGCCGAGGTGTACGTCGACGCGGGCCGGCGCGCCCACGCCGAGGTGCGCATCGAGGTGCTCGACGCCGAAGGCCACGGCCTGCAGGGCCCGGGCGTGCGCGCCACCTCGCAGTCGCTCCCCACCGGCACGCTCGTCGTCGAGAAAGAGGGCGACTCCACCGGCAACGTGGTGCTCGACCTGCTCCCCGGCACCTGGACCCTCGAAGTCTGGCCGGGCGCCGACGACGAGTCGCTCACCCCGTGGCGCATCACCGACCTCGTGGTCACCGGAAACGCCGACCTGGGCCGCCAGACGTTGTTGGCCCCGACCACGCTGCGCGGCGCGGTCACCGACGCCGACGGCGCCGTGGTCGCCGGCGCGACCGTCACCGCGACCGACCTCGGCGCCAGCGGTGCCACCTTCAGCACCTCGACCGACGCGTCGGGGCGCTATGCGCTCGCGGTGCCCCGCACCGGCCTGCGCCTGCAGGCCGTGCCGGCCGACGCGACGCGCGGCGCGACCACCTACGTGGAGCTCGACCTGAGCGCGGCGGCCGACACCGCACGCCAGGACGTCGATCTGGCCCCGGGGGTGGTCGTGTCGGGCCTCGCCGCGCTCGATGGCGCGCCGGTCGCGTATGCCCGCGTCGACGTCTACGATCACGCCCTGGACCGGCTCCTCGGCCGGACCATCACCGACGCGGAGGGACGCTATGCGCTCCGGGTCGACCTGCCGGTCGAGGCCGACGGCACCGACACCGGGGACGACACCACCGACACCGGCGACGACGTCTCCGACACGGCCGGCGGCGACACGGGCGACACCGCCGACACGGGCGACACCGCCGACACGGGCGACACCGCCGACGCACCCTGAGCTCCGGAACCGGTTGACCCCGCGGCGGGCGCGGCGTACTTTCGGGGCGGTGTCGGTCTTGCCTCTCGCGCTCGGGGTCCTGGTCGCGGCAGCGAGGGCCCAAACCGCGCCGGAGCCGGCACCACCGCCGGGCGAGCCGCCGCCCGCGCCACCCTCCCCCGAACAGCGCCTCGCCGACGCGTTGCGGGTCTACACCGAGGGCGACGTCGCGACCGCACGCCAGGAGCTCCAGGCGCTGCTCGCGATGGGCCCGTCGCTGCCCGCAGCGGTGCGGCGCGACACCCTCGCCTACCTGGGCGACATCTGGTACTCCGAGCAGGGCCCGAGCGCGGCGGAGCCGTTCTTCCGCGCACTTCTGGACGAAGCGCCCGACTACGTCATGGACCCCGTCGAGCACCCCGCGGAGGTGGCGCGGTACGTCGACAGCCTGCGGCCGCCGCCGCGCCCGCTCGACGTCGTGGTGATCCCGCCGCTCGTCGTGAAGCCGCGGCCCTTTCCCTGGCTGGCCCTGGTGCCCGGCGGCGTGTCGTACTTCGCCGACGGCCGGGTCGGCGCAGGCCTGGCGGTCGCTGGCACGCAGTCGGCGCTCCTGGTGGTGAACCTCGTCTTGTTCCAGGAGATCCAGGCGATCGACGGCGTGGTGCGCGGGAGCGACGACGTCGAGGCGTGGAGCCGCCTCGAGCTCGCGACCGACCTCACGGCCGCCGCGTTCTACATCAGCGTCGTGGTGCCGCCGCTGGTCGAGGTCAGCCAATGGAGCAGCGCGGCGGGGGCGGCCCCCCGCACCCGCGTCGGCCTCACCCCCACGGGCGTCGCGGTGCACGGGACGTTCTGACCCGGGTTACGCGGCGCGGATGGCCTTTCTGCGCGTCAAGGACTCCCGTAGCAACGAGATCAAGGACGTGCCCCTGCGCAAGCCGCTGGTGCTCCTCGGCCGCGCCGAGGGCAACGACGTGGTCCTCGACGACGCCGCGTTGGCCCCCACCCACGCCAACCTCTTGCGCAAGGGCAACCACTTCACGCTCTCGGTCATCGACCGCTCGAGCACCTTCATCTACCAGGGCCAGCGCGCTCGCAGCACCGACCTCCGCGTGGGCGAGGAGGTCGGCTTCGGCCGGTTCCTCGTGACGCTGATGGAGGGCGAGGTCAAGACCGAGTCGCGCACCGGCGCGGGGAACGCGCCGCTCGGCGAGGTCGCCCAGCTCAAGAAGCTCGTGGAGTTCAGCCGGGCCATCTCGGCCGAACCGAGCCTCGAGCGCACGTTCGCGGCGCTCTTGCAGAGTGTGCTCGAGGTGACCGGCGCCGAGAAGGGCTTCCTGATCGTGCTCCGCGACGGCGAACGCCACCTCGCCGCGAGCCAGAACGTCGGCAAGGAGACGCTCGACCTGTCGCGCGTGAGCGACAGCATCGTCGAGCGGGTGCTCCGCGAGCGCAAGTCGGTCATCGTGAGCGACGCGATGCGCGACGCCGAGTTCGCCAGCGCCCGCAGCGTCATGGAGCTGAAGCTGTCGAGCGTGATGTGCGTGCCGCTGGCGTACCGCAACGAGCTCCTCGGGGTGCTGTACCTCGGCAACGACAACGTCCGAAACCTCTTCGCCCAGACCGACCTGGCGCTCCTCGAGGTCTTCTCCTCCCAGGCGGCGGTCATCCTCCACGCGGCCCTGCGGCTGGACGAGCTGGTGCTGGCCAACAAGAACCTCCGCGAGCAGCTCCGCAACACGAGCCAGGGAGCCATCATCGGCTCCTCGCCCCCGATGAAGGAGGTCTTCCGGATGCTCAAGCGCGTCGGCCCGTCCGACCTGAGCGTGCTCGTGCTCGGCGAGACGGGCACCGGCAAGGAGCTGGTCGCCAAGGAGCTGCACCGCCTCTCGGCCCGCGCGAACAAGCCGTTCATCAGCATCAACTGCGGGGCCATCCCCGAGCCGCTCTTGGAGAGCGAGCTGTTCGGCTACAAGCGGGGCGCGTGCACCGGCGCGGTCGCCGACAAGGTGGGCCGCTTCGAAGCGGCCGACGGCGGCACCATCTTCCTGGACGAGCGCGGCGAGATGCCGCTGAACCTCCAGGTGAAGCGCCGGCGCG
>SXOM01000480.1 GCA_005776735.1 Pseudomonadota bacterium | reverse complement strand
GCGGGGGAGCGAGCGCCAATTTCACCCGGCCCGGCAGGACCCGGGGCTGACCTCGTCCTGCCCTCCCGTGCGTTTGGCCCCCACCGCCCGACGCCGACCCGCGCCCCGGGGCGCCGCGTCGTGCCCGACCCCCGCTCAGTAGTACCGATACTCGGTGCTGTACGCGGTGATGACGGTGTTGCCGTACGCGTCGTAGGTCTCGACCACGCTGTAGTAGTTGCCGAAGGTGTACCCATACCCGCTGTACCCGTAGCCGCCGGTGCCCGAGACGCGGAAGGTGTACGGGTAGGAGCCGTAGTAGTAGGCGTACATCGACAACGACGCGTCCGTGAGCTCGCCGGTCACGGTGGCGCTGCGACCGTCGTAGTCCAGCTCGCCCGCGGAGTCGGTGTACAGCCCGGTGCAGCCGGTGACGATGGAGGACATCGACGCCTCGTAGGTGTAGTCGGCCTCGAAGGTGTAGGTGCATCCCCGGCAGTGGGTGTCCTTGTCGGCGACGATCGACCACACCACGTAGCAGTCGTTGGTCGCCCAGCGGGAACCGGAGCTGTTCACGTCCACGTCGATCGTGCCGTCGGCGGTGTAGCTGCCGGCGGTGTCCTCGTAGACGGTGACCTCCAGGTTCATCGTCTGGCGGTAGCCAGTGGGCGGCTGGATCACCTCGGCGGCGGACATCATCGTCACGGTGTCGACGCCGTCGCTCGCTTCGACCTCGCACTCCCAGGATTCGCCGACCGTGGTGAAGTCGGCGGTGACCGAGCTCGAGTCGCCGATGTCGGTGGCCTCGACCCCGTCGCGGAACCACGTGTAGACCTTGGTGGGCGTGCCGCCGTCGTCGTCGGTCACCCGGACGACGCAGCTCAGGTCGTCGGTGTCGCCGGGGCTCGACGGCGAGATGGCGATGCTGTCGATCACCGGCGCCGAGTTCGCGATCGACACGCTCGCTTCCACCGCGATGGGGTCGGAGTACCCGTCGGTCACGGTGACCACCACCCGGTAGGTGTCGCCCCCGTCGACATAGGCGCCGTCGATGTCGGTGCGGCCGTCCCACGACACGTTGCGGGCCCCGTTGCGGTACCACTCGATCGTCTGGGTGACCACGTCGCCGTTGGCGTCGTCGGCGGGGGTGTCGAACACCAGGGTGATGTCGTCCCCGGCCGCCGGCACCACCGGATCGAGGTGGATGACCGGCGCGCTCGGCGGAAAGTTGCCCACCGTGGCGGTGCTCGTGCCCGCGGCGCCCTCGACCGTGCCGTCGGACGCGAAGACCGACACCGCCCAGGTGTCGCCGTCGGTGGTCTGGTCGGCGCCGACCGTCGCCGTGGTGAGGTCGGCGCGGTCGGCCCCGTTCTGCGTCCAGGCGAAGCGGTAGGTGAGCGGGTCGCCGTCGGCGTCGGTGGCGTCGGCGGTGATGGTCGCCACGAGGTCGGCCGCGTCGTTCGGCGCCGCGGGCGTGATGGCGACGCCGGGGGCCGTGGGGGCGGTGTTGACCGAGCCGGAGTCGCCGGTCTCGGCGGTGTCGGTGTCGTCACCGGTGTCGGTGTCGCCCGAGTCCTTGCCCGAGGTGTCGGTGCCGGTGGCGCAGGCGAGGAGCAGGACCAGGGAGAGCGGGAGGGTGGCGCGCATGGCCACGTCTACACCAGGATCGGGGCACCGTCCATACCCACCGTCGGGCCGCACGGCGGACCCTGCCGCCGTCGGAAACAGTCGCGGTGCGGACCCCAAAAGGGTAGAGCTCCGGTCATGTTCCCGACCTTCTTCGTCCTGGGCTGCGCGACCACCCCGATCGACACCGCCGACACCGCGACCGACACCGGCGACACCGCGGCCGACACCGGCGACACCGCGGCCGACACCGGCGACACCGGGGATTCACCGTATGCCGACGTCATCGCCGCCATCCAACGCAAGGCGAAGTCCGATCTGCGCGCCAACAACGCGTCGGGCGTGTCGGTGGCGGTGTGGAAGGACGGCGAGATCGTGTACGCCGAGGCCTTCGGCACCCGCCACCCCGACACCGACGAGGCGGTGGCGACCACGACGCTCTTCCAGATCGGGTCCGACACCAAGAAGCTCACCGCCATCGCCGCGCTCCAACAGGTGCAGGCCGGCACCCTGGCGCTGGACAGCGCGGTGGGCGACGTCGTCACCGACCTGCACTTCGTGGTCGAGCCGGGCCTCGAGGCCGAGCTCACGCTCCACGAGCTGTTGAGCCACCAGGGCGGCATCTACGACTACACGCCGTGGACGGTCGCTCCGGCCGACAGCGAGCTGCACGATCGGGCGGTCGGCCGCTTCGCGGAGAACGAGTACGCGCTCGGCCCGTCCGGCCTGTTCTGGAACTACGCCAACCCCAACTTCTCGCTCGCCGGCCTGATGACCGAGACCGCCGCCGGCCGCCCCTGGGGCGACGTGCTGGAGGACGACGTCTTCGCCCCGCTCGGCATGACGCGCAGCTACGCCCGCCTCGCCGACGCGGTGGCCGACGGCGACTACGCCACCGGCTTCGGGGTCGGCTTCCCCGACGGGTACGACACCTTCGATCCACTCGAAGCGCTCGGGTACACCTGGGGTACGGTCGAGGTCGAGGACATGGCCGACGACGGGTTCACCCGGCCGGCGGGCCTGGTCTGGTCCACCGCGAGCGACATGGCGCGCCTCGGCGGTTTCCTGATCGACGGCGACGCGGCGGTGCTCGACGACACCCTGCGCGAAGCCGTGGTCACGCCCCAGGTGCCGATGTACCCGCGCAGCGACGCCGCCGACTACGGCTACGGCTACGGGCTGATGGTCAACAACTTCGGGTGGTCCGGCTACGACGGCTGGTACATGGGCGTGCCGCTCTGGGCCCACGGCGGCAACACGATGACGATGACGTCGGCGTTCTACGTGTTGCCCGAGCAGCGCGTGGTGGTCTCGGTCCTCTCCAACGGGTACGCCGACGACTTCACCGCCACCGCGGTCACCGCGCTGGAGGGTTTTGCAGACCTGCCCGAACCCGGCACCGGTGGCAGCTTCCTCGCCGAGCCGGGCGAGTACGACAAGCTCGTCGGCACCTGGGAGGACGCGCACCTCGCCGGCCGCCTCGTGGTGACGCTCGACGGCGACACGCTCCTGGTCGACGCGCCCGACCTCGAGGCCGCCGGGTCGACCGTGGGCGAGGCCTTGGAGCCCTACGCGCTGGACCTCTACCTCCTGGCGGTCGACGGCACCTCCTACGACCTGAACTACTACGAGAACGCCGACGGCGCCTGGCTCATCAACCGCCAGTTCAGCCTGAAGAAGGTCGACGTGAACGCGCTGACCGCGACGCCCCCGCACGCCGCTGGGCTGCCGCGGCCCGAGCCCGACGTACGCCCGCGGGCGCTCGGCCGTCAGTAGTTCATCACCTCGTGGCCGCGCGCCACGAGCGCCGCGATCTCCTCGATCGCGCTCGGCACGACCTCGCCGTAGGGCGCGACCACGGCGGGGTCGATGCCGTACTTCTCGAGCGAGTTGGCGCACACCACGATGCGCACGCCGGCCTCCCTGGCGGCGACGAGCTCCTTACGGGCGTCGTCGGCCGCTTTCACCGCGGGGTCGACCACGAGGATCGCGCGGCCGTACACGATCACGGTGATCTCCGGGAGCAGCCCCGACTGCTTCGCGACGCGGGCGTGCCGGAAGGCGCTCGCGAACATCGAGCCGTCCTCGACGCCGGTGGTGAGCGCGATGACGAGGCCCGCCGC
>SXOM01000479.1 GCA_005776735.1 Pseudomonadota bacterium | reverse complement strand
GCCGCCGGCGCGGGAAACACCAGCCGCACCGCCGCGACGACCGGCGGGGGCGCGCCCCCGCCCTGCGGCCACGCGAGGGCGGCGAAGACGCAGGCCGAGGCGAACACCCCGGTGAAGGAGACGGCGACGGCACGCCGAAGGCGGCCGTCGTCGCGCGCGGGTCGAGCGGGCGAGAAGAGCATGCCGGTATTGTGGCCGCTCTTCGCGTCGGGTTCGCCGGCGTCGGTCAACGCCGTGTCATCGCCGAGCGGCGAGCGCGCGCACCGCCACGCGTCGTGCGCCCGCCCCGGCCGCCGTCCAGGCCGGTCGCGGCACGACGCCCGACCGTTACCCGCGGACGACCGTGCCGGGCCGCGCGCCGGTGCCGGCGCCGTCGCGGACCACCGGCACGCCGGCCACGACCACGTGCGGCATGCCGACGGGGAACTGCCGAGAGTCGGCGTAGGTGGCGGTATCGGCCACGGTCGCCGGGTCGAAGACCACCACGTCGGCCGGCGCCCCGACGACCAGGCGCCCGCGCCCGCGCAGCGTGAGCGCGTCGGCGGCCTGGGACGACAACTTCCGCACCATCTCCTCCCACGGGAGCAGGTTGAACTCCCGGTTGAGCCGGAGAATGCGCACGAAGGCGCCGTAGGCGCGCGGGTGGGGCTTGCCGCCCAAGAGGCCGTCGGTGCAGCCGTTGACCTTCGGGTGGCGCAAGAGCGTGCGCACCACCTCGTCGCTCTGGGAGAACGCGATCATGCCGACGCCCATGCGCTCGTCGCGCAAGAGGTCGAGCGCGGTGTCGACCGGGTCGGCGCCCGCCGCCACCTCGGCCAGCGTCTTGCCGATGCGCGGGTCGCCGGGGCGGGCGGGCAGGTCGGCCACGAGGATGCCGTCGGCGCCGGCCCAGCTCCAGAAGTTGTCCCAGCGGTGGGGGCCGTCGGCGAGCATCTCGGCCTTCATCCGGGCACGCTCCGCGGGGTCGGCCAGGCGCGCCACGGTGGCTTCGAAGCCGCCGGAGTGCGCCCACGGCGGGAGGATGGCGCCCATCATCGTGCTGCCGGCGGTGTACGGGTACTGGTCGGCGGTCACGCGCACGTCGGGGCAGTCGAGCGCGGCGCACAGCGCGTCGGCGTGTTTCCAGTTGGCGGCGCCGGCGATCTTGAGGTGGCTGATGTGGATGCGGCAGCCGGACGCGCGGCCGACGCTGAGCATCTCCTCCACCGCCTCCAAGAGGTAGTCGGACTCGCTGCGCATGTGGACCACCAGCGGCCGGTCGTGCTTCGCGATGACCTTGCCGAGCGCCACCAGCTCGGCCGTGTCGCCGTAGCAGCACGGCGGGTAGATGAGCCCGGTGGAGAGGCCGACGGCCCCTTGCTGCAAGCCCTCGTCGAGCAGATCGCACATCGCCGCGAGCTCGGCCGACGTGGCCGGCCGGTCGTCGGGGCCCATCACCGCCAGGCGCACGTTGCCGTGCGGTACCAGCGTGGCGAGGTGGATGCCGGTGGGCGTGCGCGCCAGGGTGTCGAGGTACTCGCCCACCGACTCCCAGTCCCACTTGTCCCAGGTGCCGTCGAGGCCGGCGATGGTGCGCGCCATGATCGCGCGCCGGGCGGCGGGGAGCGGGGCCACGCCGATGCCGTCCTGCCCGAGCACGTCGAGCACCACGCCCTGGCGGGCCTTCATGTCGATGTCGGGCGCCTTGAGCGCGTGCAGGTCGGTGTGGGTGTGGGTGTCGAGGAAGCCGGGGGCCACGAGGTGGCCGGCGCAGTCGACCTCGTCGGCGCCGGCCGGGAGCACGCCGGGCGCTTCGATCGCGCGGACCACGCCGCCCTCCAACCACAGGTCGGCCGGGCGTCCGGGCGCGCCGGTGCCGTCGATCAGGGTACCGTTGCGCAGGATCATGCGGGCTCCTCGGCGAAGTGCAGGGCGACGCGCAGGAGCACGTCGACCCCGGCGGCGATCTGCTCGGTCGTCGAGAGCTCGCGGGGGTTGTGGCTGATGCCGTCGTACAGGCCGGGCACGAAGACCATGCCGGCGCGGCACACCGCGGCGAGCTCCTGGGCGTCGTGCCCGGCGCCGCTGACGAGGGGAGCGTGGGACAGGCCGAGCGCGGCGGCGGCCGCGGCCACCTGCGCCTGCACCTCGGGCGCAAACGGAATGGGCGGGGTGCGCGCCGTCTGGCGCCGCTCGACGCGAACGCCCTCCGCCCCCGCGAACTGCTCGATGGCAACGGCGAGATCGGCCTCGGCGCGGCGGAGCGCGGCCTCGTCGGGGTTGCGCAGGTCGACCGTACAGACGACCCGGCTCGGGACGATGTTCACCAGCCCCGGGTAGGGCTGCACCCGCCCCATCGTGGCCCGGAGCTGCCCGTAGGCGCCCGACGCCACCATGTCGCGCAGGTGCACGTGGATGCGCGCCGCGACCACGCCCGGGTCGTGCCGCAGCTCCATCGGCGTGGTGCCCGCGTGGGCCGAGCGCCCGTGCAGCGTGAGCTCCCACCAACTGATGCCCTGCACCCCGGTGACCACCCCGATCTGCACGCCCGCGTGGGCCAGGACGGGCCCCTGTTCCACGTGACACTCCAGGTACGCGTGCGGCGGCGGCAGCCGCACCGGCGCGTCGCCCCGAAACCCGATGGCGTCGAGCTCGTCGCGCAGGCGCTTCCCGTCCGGGTCACGCAGCGCGTACGCGTCCTCGAGCGCCAGCCGCCCGGTCGCGGTCGCGCTCCCGAGCATGTCGGTGCCGAAGCGGCAGCCCTCTTCGTCGGTGAAGAACGCGACCACCAGCGGCCGCAGCGTCGTGACCGTGTGATCGTTCAGGGTCGCCACCACCTCGAGCCCGCCGATCACGCCGAGGCACCCGTCGAACCGGCCTGCCGTCGGCACCGAGTCGATGTGGCTGCCGAGCATCACCGGCGCGAGCGTGTCGTCCCGGCCCGACCGGCGCCCGTAGACGTTGCCGATCTGGTCGACCGTGACGGCGAGCCCGAGCACCCGCATGCGCTCGACGACGTGGCGGCGGCCGGCGCCGTCCGCCGGCGTGAGCGCGAGGCGGTTGACCCCCCAGAGCTGCAGCCCGTCGTCCCAGTAGCGGCCGACCTCGCCGAGCGCGTCGAGCTCGCGCTGCAGGCGTTGCGCGTCGATCTTCATCCCGCCGGCCTAACCCACGAGGGGGCGGGTGGGCGGCGCGCCGCGACCGGCCGCGTGGGGGCGACCGAGGCGGGCGCGCGCCGCGGCGGCCGCTGGGGGTCCAGTGGGGGTCACAGGCCTCGGCGCCCCGGGTACTCCTCGAGCGTCACCCCGCGCTCGGAGCCGCCCATGTTCGTGTCCAGCCTCCTCGCCCTCGCCATTCCGCACGCCGAGGCCGCCAACGTCCCGAAGATCAAGAACATCCGCATCCGTCAGATCACCAGCGATGGCGCCGCCCTCGTCGCCACCACCTCGGGCACCGACACCACCGTCGCGTCGATCCAGGCCGAGGTGGAGTCCGACGCCGGTGACGAGACCGTCACCCTCGTCGAGTCCGACGCCTGGCTCCACGGCAGCGCCGCCGTCCCTGCGCTCCCGAAGAGCAGCGCGACGGTCGAGGTCTACGTCTACGACGCCGCGAGCGCGCTGGTCACCACGTTCTCGGGCACGTGGTCGGCGAGCGGTGTGCTCAGCGCGATGAAGCGGGCCGACGTGTGCGCCGACGGCACCCGCACGACGGCCTGCGCGGAGCTCGACCTCGACGTGCTCGCCGCCACCACGTTCGCCGCCGGCAAGGGCTACGAGGTGGCCCTGGACCTCGCCGGCGCCGACACCTACGACGTCGCCTACGCCACGCTCGTCGTCACCGAGGAAAAGACCACCACCAAGGCGGAGTTCGGCTGGGACGACGTCGGCGCGATCTGGGAGGCCGCGCTCCGCGAGTTCCCCGAGGGCGAGGTGAAGGCCAAGGCCACGACCTACGACAGCAAGAAGAAGAAGCTCGACAGCGCCAAGGTCAGCATCACCGCGCCCCGGCTGGACAGCGGTGCCGGCATCCCCGCGCTCCCGACCGACGACGATCCGCTCACCAGCGTGGCCGTGCACGAGGTCAAGGAGCTCGCCGACATCCTGAAGAACACCTACAGCATCGAGCCGGCCGCGCTCACCGTGGTCTCGGAGGGTTGGAACGCCGGCGACCCGCTCCCGGTCGACGCGAGCGTCGAGCTCACGGGCGGGAGCACCCTGACGGTGCCCGTCAACAGCGTGCAGCGGCCTGGTCTCGGTTCGTTGTCCCCCAAGTTCGGCGCGGTGGTGGACGCGTGGTTCGCCGCCGGCGGCGGCACGCTCACCGTGCTCGTCGAGGCCGGAAGCGACCTGCTGGTGCTCGACGACTCGGGATCGATCTCGCCCAGCGACTACGCCACCGAGCCGACCTTCGCCGTGGGCTCGGTGGGCGGGGGCGCCGGCGTGCTCGTCACCGGCGCCGCGTACGGCGACTGGGACGTCGCGGCCACCGTCTTCGCCGACACCGAAAGCGGGCTCCCCCGCGAGCTGCCCGTGACGGTGACGCTGGCCGACGCGAAGGGGAACGTCCTCTTCACCGAAGACGTGGACCCCACCTTCGACGACGAGCTCGTGGTCGTCTTCGCCTACGCGACGTCGTTCACCGAAGATCCGGTCGGCCTGGACCTCTCCGGGAAGGTGACCCTGCTTGGCGAAGCCAACTCCCGGGGCAAGCAGGAAACGCTCTCCAAGGGCAAGTTCTACGGCGGCCTGACCCGCAACGAGGACGGCGCGCTCGGCCTCGCGGGCGTCGACAAGGACGCCGTGAGCCCCCGCGGCGACATCCTCATCGGTGGCGAGCCCATCGACTTCGAGCGCACCGACACCAACAAGGACGGCGTGATCACGACGCCGCCGGCGCTGATGATGGTGGCGACGTCCAGGCCCCGGAGCCGGGTCATCAACGTCCAGGGCGGCACGGACCTCAACATCTCACCGCTGTGAG
>SXOM01000478.1 GCA_005776735.1 Pseudomonadota bacterium | reverse complement strand
GGGGCGGGGCGGTCGCGCGCGCTTCCGGGGCGCCTCCACCAGGGATACGGAGCCTGCATGTCCGACCCCGGCCTGAGCACCGCCGAGGCCCGCACCCGCCTCCTCGCCGACGGGCCGAATCGGCTGGAACACGGCCCACGTCGCACCATCGCGCACATGCTCGCCGACCAGCTCCGCAACCCGTTCGTGCTGCTGCTCGGGGGCGCGGCGGCGCTGGCGTTCGGGCTCGGCGAGCGGGTCGACGCGGTGGCCATCACGGTCATCGTCGTCACCAACGCCGTGGTCGGCGCCGCCCAGGAGCACCGCGCCGAGCGCGCGCTCGCCGCGTTGGCGTCGATGACCGCCCCACGCGCGCGCGTCTCGCGGGACGGGCGCGCCGTGGTCGTCCCGGCCGACGAGGTCGTCGTGGGCGACCTGCTCCTGCTCCACCCCGGCGATCTGGTCGCCGCCGACGCGCACCTGGTTCACGCGACCGGGCTTGCCCTGGTCGAGGCGGCGCTGACGGGCGAGAGCGTGCCGGTCGACAAGTCCACCGCCCCCACGCCGGCGGGTGCGCCCCTGGCCGAGCGCACCGATCACGTCTTCGCGGGGACGGCCGTGGCCGTGGGGACGGCGCGTGCGGTCGTGGTCGCGACCGGCATGCGCACCGAGCTCGGGAAGGTCGCGGCGATGCTCGGCCAGGCCCGGCCGGCCACGACCCCGCTCCAGGCCCAGCTCGCCGCGGTGAGTCGGGCGCTCCTCGCCTTGTGCCTGGCGGTGGTGGCGGTCGTCGCGGCGGCGGGCCTGTGGAACGGACAGCCGTGGCTCGAGGTGCTCGTGTCCGCCGTGGCGCTGGCTGTGGCGGCGGTGCCGGAGGGGCTCCCGGCGGTGGTCACGATCGCCCTCGCGGTCGGCGTGCAACGGATGGCGGCCCGCAACGTGCTCGTGCGCCGCTTGCCCGCGGTCGAGACCCTCGGGTGCGTCACGACGATCTGCACGGACAAGACCGGCACCCTGACCACCGGCGAGATGCGGGTGCGCGAACATTGGGTGGTGCCGGGCGTCACCGAGCTGGACCTCTTCGAGGCGGGCGCGGCTTGCGTCGACGCCGAGCTGTCCGAGGGGGAGGGCGGCGTCGGCTCGCCCACCGAGGTGGCGATCCTCCTGGCCGCGCGTGCGCGTGGGGTCGAGCGCGCCGCGCTCGAAGCGCGCTGGCCGCGCCGCCGCGAGCGTCCGTTCGACAGCGCCCGCAAGCGGATGAGCGTGGTCCGCGGGGTCGACGGCGGCGAGCAGACCTTCCTCAAGGGGGCGCTCGGCTTCGCGGCCGAGGCGCTCGCGCCGTTCGATCCGGAAGCGCTCGCGGTCGAGGAGGCGTTCGCCGCCCAGGGGTTGCGGGTGCTCGCGGTGGCGCGCGGCGCGGGGGACGAAGAGGTGGGGCTCGAGCTGCTCGGGCTCGTGGGCATCGCCGACCCGCCCCGCGCCTCGGCGGTCGCCGCCATCCAGGCGGCGCAGGCCGCCGGCATCCGCACGACCATGTTGACCGGCGACCACGCGGTCACCGCGCGGGCGATCGCGCAGGAGCTCGGCATCGACGCGGTGCACGCCCGGGTCACGCCCGCCGACAAGCTCCGCATCGTGCGGGAGCTCACAGCGGCGGGCGAGGTGGTGGCGATGACCGGGGACGGCGTCACCGACGCGCCCGCCATCCGCGAAGCGCACGTCGGCATC
The DNA here is from genome assembly GCA_005776735.1 of Pseudomonadota bacterium. GTDB lineage: Bacteria > Myxococcota_A > UBA796 > UBA796 > SXON01 > SXON01. The sequence continues at coordinate 2,300 of SXOM01000478.1, read as the reverse complement.
GCGATGGGGCTCGCCGGCACCGAGGTCACGCGCGAAGCCGCCAGCGTGGTGCTCGCCGACGACCACTTCGCCAGCATCGTGGAGGGCGTCCGGGAGGGCCGGACCATCCACGAGAACATCCGCAAGACGGTGCTCTACCTGGTCGCCGGCAACGGCGCGGAGCTGGCCCTGGTCCTCGCCGCGGGGGTGATCGGCCTCCCGGTGCCGCTCCTGCCGACCCACCTCCTCTGGGTCAACCTCGTCACCGACGGCCTCCCGGCGCTGGCGCTGGTGGTGGATCCGCCCGACCGTGACGCGATGGCGGTCCCGCCGCGTCCGCCGCGACAGCCGCTCCTCGGCCCCGCGGAGTGGCGGCTCATCGTGCTCAGCTCGCTGGTGGAGTCCGCCGTGGTGCTCGCGGCCTACGTGCTCGCGGAGCCGGGCGTCGACCCCGCGCGGGCGCGAACGGTGGCGTTCTGCACCCTGGTGGTGAGCGAGCTGTTGCGCGCGTTCGCGTTCCGCAGCGTGGGGCGCGTCCTGCCCGAGGTCGGCGCCTTCGGCAACGCGGGGCTCCTCGCCGTGGTCGGGGTCTCGCTCGGGCTGCAGGTCGCGATCACCGAGTGGCCGTGGGCGAGAGGCGTGTTCCACCTCTGCGCCTTGTCGACCCTCGAGTGGGCGGGGGTGTTCGCGGCGGCCCTGGTCCCGGTCACGGTGCTCGAGGTGGGCAAGCTGGTGCGGCGGCTCTTCCACGCGCGCACGCCCGCCTGAAGCGGCGCACCGCGTCCCACCCGGCGGACCGCGGGCCGGCCTCCGCCCGGCGAGCGGCGGGTCGCGCCGCGGGCCCCAAAAGGGCTCAGCCGGTGAGCCGGCCGAGCGCCCACCCCGCGAACCGGACGGGGTCGGCGGTCTCCTCGGGGGTGCCGCGCACGTCCAGGCCCATCTCGCCCGCACGTCTGAAGCGGGCGGGCTCGCGGGTGCACAGCTCCACCAGCCGCATGGCGTCGAGTCGATGGCGAGGGGCGAGCACCATCGCGATCCGAACGCGGAGCACCGCCAGGCGCGCGATTCCCAGCTCCCGGCAGCGCAAGCGCAGCTCGGTGAGCTGCCGCAGGTGGTGCGCTTCCTGCGGTGCCGGCCCGTAGCGCCCTTCCAGGTCGGAGAAGACGCCGGCCACGCGCGCGGCGGTCGGCGCCTGGGCCAACCGCCCGTAGGCGTCGAGTCGCTCGCCGGTGTCGAAGATCCAGTCTTCGGGCAGCACCGCCGGGAGCGGGGTCTCCACCTCGGGGTCGAGGAGCTCCTCGACCACCTCGCCGCGGACCTGGGCACACGCGGCCTCCAGGAGCTCGACGTAGGCGTCGAACCCGATGGCGGCGATGTGGCCGTGCTGCTTGTCCCCCAGGATCTCGCCGCCGCCACGCAGCTCCAGGTCGCGGCTGGCGACGGAGAAGCCGCTCCCGAGCGCGGTGGCCTGCTGAAGCGTGTGCAGGCGGGCGAGCGACTCCTTGCGCAACAAGCCCGCGCCACCCGCCATCAGCAGGCAGCGCGCCTCGACGTCGCTCCGACCCACCCGGCCGCGAAGCTGGTAGAGCTGCGCGGCCCCGAACTGCTCGGCGCGGTTGATGATCATCAGGTTCGCCGTGGGGATGTCCACCCCGCTCTCGATGATCGCGGTGCACACGAGCACGTCGACCTCGCGCGCGGCGAACTCCCCGAGCACCCGCTCCAGGCGCTCGGCGGACTGCTGGCCGTGCGCCACCGCGATGCGTACGTCGGGGAGCTGGCGCCGGAGCCACCGCGCCACGCCCTCGATCGACTGCACCCGGTTGTGCACGAAGTAGACCTGGCCGTCGCGGGCGCGCTCGGCCAGCACCTCGTCGCGGATGCGCGTCGCGTCGAAGCGCACGACCTCGGTGTGGATGGGGCGCCGCCCTTCGGGGGGCGTGGTGATGAGGCTCAGGTCGCGCAGGCCGGCCAGCGCCATGTGCCGGGTGCGCGGGATGGGCGTCGCGCTCAGGGCCAGGCAGTGAACACCCTGGGCGACCCGGCGTACTTCCTCCTTCTGCGGGGTGCCGACGCGGTGCTCCTCGTCGATGACGACGAGCCCGAGCTTCTTGAACCGCACCGCGCGGCCGAGGGCCGCCGTCGTCGCCACGAGGACATCGACCGACCCGGCGGCCAGCCCCTCGACGGTGGCGCGGCTGGCGGCGGCGTCGGAGAAGCGGCTCAACATCCGCACCTCGGCGCCGAACTCGTCGAGGCGCCGGCGGAAGCTGCCGTAGTGTTGGTACGCCAGGACGGTCGTGGGGCCCCGGCCCCACGCC
>SXOM01000059.1 GCA_005776735.1 Pseudomonadota bacterium | reverse complement strand
GCTCGCGGTCGGCGCGAGCGGGGCGGAGGCCTACGGCCGGGCCGGCGCGGGGAGCGTCTGGGCGGTCGCGGGGGACACCGTGGAGGGATGGGCGCCGCTGGGCGGCGCGGCGTGGTTGCGGCTGGCGGGTGACGACGCCCAGGACGCCCTCGGGACGGCGCTCGTATGCCCCGGCGACCTCGACGACGACGGCCTCGGGGAGCTGGTCGTGGGTGCGCCCGGCGCCGACGGGGGCGCCGCCGACGCGGGGGTGGTCGCGGTGTACTTCGGGCGCGCCGAGCCCGACCTCGGATTGGTGCTCGCCGACGCCGACGCGACGTTCCCCGGAACCGGGGCGAGCTCGGCCCTCGGCGTGGCGCTGGCGCTCGGGGGCGACCTCGATCACGACGGCCTGGTCGACCTCGTGGCCGGCGCGCCGGGCGGCCTGGGGCTCGTGCACATCTTCCGCTCCACCGGCATGGACCGGTGGTCGCCGGAGGGCGCCGCCGCCGACGCGAGCATCGCGGGGAACGACTCTACCGACGCCATCGGCCGCGCGCTCGCGGGGGGCCTGGACCTGGAGGACGACGGGTTCGCCGAGCTGGTGATGGGGGCCCCGCTCGCCGGCGGCGGGGTCGGCGCCGCCTACGTTTTCACGGGCCGCTGACCGGGATAGCCGCGCGCGATGCGCAGTCGCCTGCTCCTGTTCGCCCTCCTCGCGTGCTCCAGTGAAAAGCCCGAGGAGAAGCTGCCGCTCCCCGACGGCGTGGCCCAGTTCCTGCCGCCGGAGGCTCCGGCGACGCCCGCCCCCGTGCGGGTCGACGCGCCCGGAGGCGTCGTCCGCTACCGCATGCTCGATCACCTCGCCGACGCGCGGTTCACCTTCCCCGAGGGCGCCACCGGCAGCACCGCCACCGGCGAGTTCGTCCTCGCCGGCAACTGGAAGGACGAGGGGGTGCGCAAGGGCGGCTGGCACCAGTACAGCACCCCCCTCCCCTTCGCGACGACCATGCCGCGTCCCAACTACTCGCCGATGGGGGCGCGCCTGTACCACGACGGCGCAGAGATCGCGTTCGACACGTCGATCTCCGAGCCCTCGACCGGCCCGAAGATGCGGTGGTGGGTCGACCGCGGGCGCGTGATGCTGCTGGCGGCCGAGAACCCGAAGACCTGGCCCACCGCCCTGCAGATGAAGGTGCCCGAGCTCACCGCGGCCCTGGCGAAGCGCAACTTCGCCACGTCGGGGCTCAGCGCGGCCGAGTTCGCGCGCACCGCGCACACCGAAGGCCGCGTCACGCGCCCCGGGCTGTTGCTGCCCGCGCCCGGCACCGCCCAGTTCGACGTGCCGCTGCCCGCGCGTGCGCGCCTCCGTTTCGGGACCGCGCTCCTGGCCGATCCGGTCACCAACACGGTCACCGGCGACGGCGCCGCGCTCGAGGTGCGTGTCGACGGGACGTCGGTGTGGTCCGGGCGCACCGACGGCCCCCATCAGGACGTGGTCGTCGACCTGCCCGAGGGCACCCCGCGCACCGCCACGGTGGAGTTCGTCACCTCCCCCGGCACCACCGGCGAGGGCGACGCGGTCGTGTTCACCGCGCCCTACGTGGCCGACGCCGGCGCCGCCGCGCCGCGCCGCGTCGTGGTCGTCGGTGTCGACACGCTGCGGTGGGACGCGCTGAGCGCCAACGGCGCCGCGCGCGCCACGTCGCCGGAGCTGGACCGTTGGCTCGCGCAGAGCGCCCAGTTCACCCGGGCCTACTCCCCGGCCCCGCGCACCAAGCCGAGCTTCCGCACCGCGTTCTCCGGGCGCTACCCGAGCGCCGGCGGCACCACCAACATCGCCGAGGTCCTGGCCGGGCAAGGGTTCGCGACCGCCGGCGTCGTCGCCAACGTGCACCTGGTCCCGCGCTTCGGCTTCAACCGGGGCATGGACCACTGGGAGTACGACAACGGCGCCAAGGCCGACGACCAGGTGGACCGCGCGTTGGCCTGGGCCAAGGCCCACCAGGACGAAGACAGCTACCTCTTCGTCCACATCATGGACCCGCACACGGTCTACGAGGCCAAGGGCGCCTTCAAGGGGCACTTCCAGGGCGAGGGCAAGCGGCCCAAGGCGGTGCCGGCGCGGTTCAACCGGTGGAGCATCTACGCGTTGATGAAGAAGGACCGCCTCACCGACAACGGCAAGGCGTGGATCCGCGCCGCCTACGACGAAGAGGTCGCCTTCGCGGCCCACGAGATCTCGCGCCTGTTCTCGGAGCTCGAGTCCCTCCCCGGCCAGACGCTCACCGTCCTGCACTCCGACCACGGCGAAGAGTTCTGGGACCACCGGGCCTTCGAACACAACCACTCGGTCTACGACGAGCTCGTCCACACCGTCCTGGCGGTGCGACCCCCGAAGGGGTGGGCCGGCGCCCCGAAGATCGACACGCCGGTCGGCCTGGTGGACATCGCCCCCACCGTCTACGACTTCGTGGGCGTCCCGGCCGACGCCCGCCCCCTCACCGACGGGGTGAGCCTGCGCGCGTTCGCCGACCCCGAACGGAGCGGCACCGCCGCCACCCTCGCCGCCACCCTCGCCGATCGTCCCCACCTGCTCGGGCACATGCGCTACGGACGCGACCGCTGGGGGGTCATCTACCAGCAGTACAAGTACATCCTACATACCTCCAGCGGGGTGCAGGAGGTGTACGACCTGGTCGCCGACCCCAGGGAGGAGCACAACCTCTACGACAAGGGCGACGCTGCGCTCCTCACCACCTTGCGTGCCGCGCTGGAGAAGGCGAGCGGTTGGCCCACGCGGGCCGGGTACCGCGTCCGGGTACCGTCCACGGCGGCGCCGCTCAGCGTCACCTTCGACGCGCCGATCCTCGCGGCCGGGGTGCTCGACCCCGAGCTCAACGTCGAGGTCCGGGCCAACCTCGAGTGGGGTGAACGCCCCGAGCGTCTCCCCGAGGAGGTGGGCACCGTCGTGGTCGCGGAAGATCACCGCTCGTTGGTCTTCACCCCGGGCCCGAAGACCCGCGGCGGGGCGCTGTACGTCCAGTGCGAAGCGGCGCCGTGCCCGACCGGCACCTTCACCGCCGGCCCGAAGTCGGGCAAGTTCGAAGGGTCCCGCAACCTCGGCGGCTCGTTGTACGTGGTGGAACCGGGCACGCTCCTGGTCCCCCACGACCGCAGCGACAACCCCGAAGAGGGCACCGCGGCCACCGACGCCGAGCGAGACCAACTCGAGGCGCTCGGCTACCTCGAGGACGAACACGAGGGCGACGACGAGTAGTGGGCGTCGACCCGGCGCCGCGATGGCCGCCGGCACCGCCCGGGCCTAGCGCGGTCGCGGGCCATCGCCCCCGACGATAAGCCCTGCGGCCTCTGGAGCCGCCGATGGCCTTCCTGCCGCTGTCCCCCCTCGGGGCCCCCCTCGCTGACAGCGTCGACGGCGCCACCGCCGCCGCGCGCCTCGGCGAGAACGCCGCCCGCGACGCCGCGCTCGCCGACAAGCAGGCGGTGGTCCGTGCAGGCTGGGGAGCCGACGCGGCCGACCGCGTGCACGAGAAGGGCAAGCTCACCACGTGGGAACGCCTGCGCCGCCTGGCCGACCCGGGGACCGACATCCTGCCCGTGTGCAGCTACGTCAACTGGGGCCGGAGCTTCCGCGGCAGCAAGAAGTTGGCCCCCGGCGCCGGGGTGGTGACGGCGTTTGTGCAGGTCGAGGGCCGGTGGGTCGTGGTCATCGCCAACGACAACACCGTGGCGAGCGGCTCGTGGTGGCCGCTGTCGCCGGAGAAGATCGAACGCGCACAGACGATGGCGCTCCAACTGAAGGTGCCGGTGGTGTACCTGGTCGACTGCTCGGGGCTGTTCTTGCCAGAGCAAGCGCTGTCCTTCCCGGGGCGCACCGGGGCGGGACACATCTTCCGGATGAACAGCGTGCTCGCCGCCAGCGGCGTTCCGCAGATCGCTGGGGTCTTCGGGGACTGTATCGCTGGCGGCGGGTACATGCCGATCATCTCCGACCGCGTGTACATGACCGAGTCGGCCTACATGGTCATCGCCGGGGCGGCGCTCATCAAGGGGGCGAAGAGCCAACACCTCACGTCGCTGGACATCGGCGGGCCCGAGGTCCACGTGCACCAGAGCGCCTGCGCCGACGAGCGGGTGCCCGACGACCCGACGGCCCTGGAGATGATCCGGCGCGAAGTGGCCCGATTGCCCACCTCTGCCGCTCCGTTCTACCGCCACGGGGCCCAGGCCGCGCCGCCGCGGTTCGACGCCGCCGAGCTCGGCGCCCTGCTCCCGGGCGACCACCGCCACATCTACGACGTGCGCCAGCTCCTCGGCCGCCTGGTCGACGAGAGCCTGTTTTGCGAGGTGATGGCCGACCGGGGCACCGAGATGGTGTGCGGGGTCGGGCGGGTCAACGGCCTGTGGTGTGGGTTCATCGCCAACAACGTGATGCCGACCCCCCACCCCGACCGCCCCGGCGAGATGCGTGGGGGGGGCATCCTCTACCGCGACGGCATCGCGAAGATCTCGGCGTTCAGCCGCGCGTGCAACGAGGACGGCCTGCCCATCGTGTGGTTGCAGGACATCGCCGGCTTCGACATCGGGGTCGAGGCCGAAGCGCTCGGCCTGTTGGGCTACGGCAGCTCGCTCATCTACACCAACAGCACCAACACCGTGCCGATGTTCACGGTCTTGCTGCGAAAGGCCAGCGGCGCCGGGTACTACGCGATGGCCGGGCTCCCCTACCACCCGGTCGTGCAGCTCAGCACGCCGCTGACCCGCCAGGCGGTCATGGAGGGGCGCACGCTCGCCATCGCGGCGTTCAACACCAAGCTCGACGACAACTTCGAGATCGCGAGTCCGGACCCCGACGAGCGGGCCAAGGTGGCGCAGGCCATGGCCGACACCGCGTCCCGCATCGAGGCGGACATGGACCCGATCGGCGCCGCCGCCCGGATGGACACCGACGAGGTGGTTCCGCTCGGCGATCTGCGGCGATACCTCGAAGCGCTGGTGGAGATGGCGTGGCAGACGCCGCGCCGGGTTCGCAACCCGCGCATCTGGTCGCTCCACGATCTGGTCCTTTTGAGCAAGTCTGCGGCAGGATTCGTTGCTCAGGAGGTCCAAACGGTGGCCGCAGCCGAAGCGCCGGTCGAGGGCCTGGTCCCCATCCGGGTCACCACGGCCGGCACGTTCTGGCGGCGCCCCACCCCGCGCGACCCCGCCTACGCCGAGCCCGGCGCGGCGCTCGACGCCCAGCAGACCGTGGGGCTCATCGAGGTGATGAAGACGTTCGCGCCGGTGCGGGCGGGACTCTCGGGCATCCTGGAGCGATGGGCCGTGTCCGATGGTTCAGCCGTCGAGGCGGGCACCGTCGTGGCGTGGGTCAGGCCGGGGTAGGCGGCGGGCAGCGCCCGCCGGCGCCGTCGGCTATCGTGTCGCGGTGTGGTGGCTCCTCGCCTGCAACCAGTACCAGTTGACGCCCGAACCCGAAGCGCCCGGGCCGCCCGACCTGCGCGTGAGCCCGACCGAGGTCGTGTTCTCCGGCGTGTGCACCACCGAGCATCGCGACGTCGTGCTCGAGAACCGGGGGGAGTCCGCGCTGACGGTGCACGAGGTCGAGGTGGAGGGGAGCGGCTGGTCGGTGAGCCACCCGACCCTCCCTGC
>SXOM01000477.1 GCA_005776735.1 Pseudomonadota bacterium | reverse complement strand
GCCGGTCGGGCGGGCGCGTGGGCGGTGCCGGTGACCACCGGGAGCGCGCCCGGCGCCCCCGGCTGCGGGCGCATCGTCGACACCGACGCCTTGGACCCCACCCGGTCCGCCGCGGGGCTGGCGCTGGTCTGGTCGAGCCGACGCAGCTCGGCCAACAGGCGCACCAGCTCGTCGCGGGCGCTCATCGGGTCGGGCACCAGGGCCCCGAGCGCACGCGCCATCGCCTCGCCGGAGCGGTGCCGGGCGGCCGGATCACGCTGCAACGCCCGCACCAGCACCCCCGCGAGGTCGGCGTACTGGCCGCCGAGGCCCGCCGCGCGGCGCGCCGCTTCGTCGGCCGCGAGGAGCCGCCGGATCGTGGCGTTGTCCTGCTCGGCGAAGAGCGGCTCGAGCGACGCCACCTCGTAGAGCACACTCGCGAGCCCGAACAGGTCGGCCGCCGGCCCCACCGGCTCGCCCTCGGCCTGCTCGGGCGCCATGTAGCCCCAGGTGCCCTTGACCGAGCCGCGCGACTCCTGGTGCCCGCTGGCGTAGGAGATGCCGAAGTCGAGCACCTTGACCACCCCGTGCACGTTGAGCATCAGGTTGGAAGGCTTCATGTCGCGGTGCACCAACCGCAAGGGGTGGCCGGCTTCGTCCTGCGCCACATGGGCGTAGTGCAGGCCTTCGCTCGCCTGCCGCCCGAGCTCTGCCAACAACGCGGGCGGGAGCCGCACCCCGTGCTTCTTGCAGGCGGTGACGATCTTGCGGAACGTGACCCCGTCGATGTACTCCATCACCAGGTAGTACAGGTCGCCTTCGCGGTTGAACTGCTGCACCCGCACGACGTTGAGGTGCTCCAGCCGCGCCGAGATGCGCGCCTCCTGGATGAACAACTCCTGGAACCCGCCCTCGTTGGCGAAGTCGGGGTGGATGACCTTGATCGCCACGCGCGTGCTGACGCCCGCCAAGGAATCGAAGCGGCCTTCGTAGACGCGGGCCATCCCACCGGCGCTGATCGGGCGCAACAGCCGGTACGGCCCGATGCGTTCGGGCGCGAGCGCGGGCTCGGGAGGCTGGGCCGGGGGCATCGCCGCGCCCACCGTATCACCCGCCGCAGCAGCGCGTGTAGCCTTCGCTGCACGCCTGGCCGGCCAGCACCTTGGCCTTGGTGGCGTCGGACTGGACCAGCGACTGCACACACAACAACCGGGCCCGCCCCGGCGCGTCCGGCGCCGCGGCCAACAGGCTGGCAGCGAGCTCGCGCGCCTGGTCCTTCCGGCCGGTGCGCGCCAACGCTTCGGCCCGGTGGCTGTCGCTCAGGGGCCCGGGGAAACGCCGCACCGTGGCCTCCCACACCAGGAGCGCCTCGTCCCACCGGCCCAGGTCTTCGGCGAGGCTCCCGCGGAACACCCAGGCCCGCTCGTGCTCCGGCGCGGTGTCGGTCGCCGAGCGCGCCGCCGCCACCGCACCGGCGACGTCCTTGGCACGCGCCGCGGCCTTGGCCGCTTCGAAGTGGCGCACGGCGCCGCCCGGCATCACCGTGAACGCACTCGGCACACACGTTTCACCGCACCGGTACACATTCACGAAGAGTTCGTAGCGGCCCGCGGGACACCCCACCTGCCACGCATCGACCACGTCGACCGCGGCGAGGCTCGGCTCCCCGCTCGCTGGCGAGCGGCTGGGCGTCTCGGGGCTCCCCGCTGCGCCCGCGCGGCGGAGCTGGGGGATTCGCCCGTCGCCACAGCTCAGCCGGCCCCACCAGGGTTGCAGGCCCCCGCCCGCCGGGCCCCACTCGTAGGGCGTGTCGACCGACGTGCCCAGCGGCGACCCGGCCGGGCACGCCGGCGGATCGGTGGCGATGGTCGGACACGCGGCGGCATAGGTCGGCGCCGCGAAGGCCGCGGAGAACAGGAAGATCACGCGCTACTCCAGGGCCATGGTGTAGATCCGGCGGAAGTCGCGCACCGCGTCCCCCACGCGCCCCTGCGCGGCCACCGCGAGCCAGGTCTTGCCGTCGGCGCGCCGCACCACGTCCACGTCGGTGTTGCCCACCGTGCCCGTGGGCACCTGCCGGGCGCGCCCGGGGTCGGCCAGCGAAACCCGCCACACGGGGTTGAACGACGGGTCGTCGGCCCGGACGTACACCAGGCCGCCCCCATCCGGCAGCCAGCTCGGCCCGCGCGGATTGAGCACGACCCCGGTGGCGACACGCTGCGGCTCCCCTCCGGCGGCCGCCACCACGTACAGGTCGAACCGGTCCTCGACCTCCCGATTGGCGTAGAACGCGATGCGCGTCCCGTCGGGGCTCCAGCTCGGGCGCGTCTGCACCCCGGGCCAACTGGTGAACGGCCGGGGGGCGGGGAAGGTGACGTCGTCGATGACGTAGAGGTTGTCGCCCTTCTTGGTGTGGCCGACGAACGCCACCCGCTTGCTGTCGGGCGCCCACGCCCCATACACCTCCGCGGCCGTCGCGTCGCCGCTCAGGCGCAGGGGTTGGGCGCCGGCGACCCCCAACGGGAGCAGGTACAGGTCGCCCTGACCGGTACGCGCCGACGTGAACAACAAGGACTTGCCATCGGGGCTCCACGCCGGGTTGCCGTCGGCGCCCGGCGCGGCGGCCAGGGCCCCGGCACCGTCCAGGTACAGGTCGTAGTCTTCGGCGGCGCCGCTGGCCGCGTACACGAAGCGGTTGATCGCCGCGGGCGAGAACGTGAGCTCGTGGGCCACCCCGCGTGCGCCCCCGGCGCCTCCGAACCCCGCCGTGACCGTGGAGCTGCCCGCCGCGGGTCCCACCTTCCGCGGCGGCGCGCTGGACCCTGCCACGGCCACGAAGAGCTCGACCGCCTGCCGCTCGAGGTAGTTCACCTCCCAGCTCAGCCACCGGCCGTCCGGCGACCAGCGCGGCGACTGGCAGTGCCCCGGCTGGTCGGGGGACACCGGCTCGATGGCGGAGGCGAAGGCGAAGGCGAGGAGCATGGGCCGGACGGTCTATCCCAACCCCCGGCGGCCCGGGCACCATCCCGGGGGGTGGGTCCGCGCCGCGACCGGCCGCGAGGCCGCGCGGAGTCCGCCGCGCGGCCCGTTTCCGGCCGCGGACCCTCCGCGGGGCGGATACAGTGGCGCCCGATGTCGGCCTCCCCTCGCCTTGTGCTCACCGCGCTGTTCGCAGCCGGCTGCACCACCACCGCGGAGGACTCCGCGGTCGACACGTGCGCCGACGCGCCGTTGACGTGGGAGTCGTGGGGGGCGGGCTTCTTCACGAGCTACTGCCGTACCTGCCACTCGGCCGCGTCGCCCGAACGGTACGGGGCGCCGCCCGCCCTCGACTACGACACGCTCGCGCAGGTCCGCGCCGGCGCCGAGGCCATCCGCCGCCGCACCGTCGTCGACCAGACCATGCCGGTGGGCGGCGGTGTGCCGGAGGCCGAGCTGGCGCGCCTCGATCGGTTCCTGGAGTGTGGGCTTTGATCGTGCTGGTGCTCGCGTGTGCCCCCGCGCCCCAGGCCGACACGGCGGCGCCCCCCGGGCCGGCCGACGTCGACTACGACTGGGCGGCGCCCGCCGTCACCGCGACCTACACCGCCGACGAGGTCGACGACGCCGTGATGCGCACGATCGTCGAGGAGTCCATCCACCCGCTCGCCCTCGGCGCGTGGTTCGTCGGCATCGTCGACGACGTCACGCAGGCCGCCGTCGGGTGCCCGCCCGACCTGCAAGCCAGCGAAACGCGGCCCGACAGCGAGACGCAGGACTGGTCCGGCGACTGCGTGGGGCCCGAGTACACCGTGCACGGCGGGTGGATGTCGCTGTACACCCACCGCGTCGACGGCGGCGGCACCACCGACTCCCTCGACATGCTCTTCTCGTTCACCGGTGCGCACACCGTCACCGGCGACAGCCTCGCCGCGGGCGGCAAGCTCACCACCACGGTCACCACCCGCGGCGACACGGTCGAGTTCGCGCTCCTGAGCCAGGGTACCTTCGTCGACGTCGGCGAGGCCGGCCCGCTCCAGGCGGGGGTCAGCATGGCGGTCGACTGGGTGGGCCAATACCAACGCGGTCGCGGCGTCACCGGCACGTTCGACGGGGCGATCGGCGGCGCCGAGACGTCGCTCGTCCTCGACGCGCTCACCCTCGCCGACGAGCCGGGCGCCACCCCGACGGGGCGGGTGCTCCTGCGCGACCCCAGCTCCGGCTGGTGGTCGGTCGAACTCAGCGGCGACGACGGCTGCGGCCCGTTGAGTTGGGGGGGTGCGGTGGTGGGCGAGTCCTGCGCCGGGCGCACCGCCATCGACACGCTCAACTCGCTCTTCGACGTCGCCCTGGAGGGCGCGTGATCGCGGCGACCGTGTGGTTCTTCGGCGCGTGCGCGACCTCCCCGACCGCGGGCGACTCCGCGGCCGAGCCGCCGCCCCCGCCGGTGATCGAAGGCCGCGCGCTGGCGCGCCGACTGAGCCTCGACCTGCGCGGCACGGTGCCCACCGCGGTCGAGCTCGCCGCTGCCGATCGCGGCGAGGTCGCTCAGCTCACCGAAGCGTGGCTCGCCGAGCCGGCCTTCCAGGCCCACCTGGTCGAGGCGTTCGCTGCCGACTGGTTGTTGCGCATCGACGAACTGCGCATCGAGCCCACCGAATTCGACCTGGACGCCGACACCTACGCCTTCACGCGCGCCATCGGCGACGAACCTGCGCAGGTCCTGGCGCGCGTGGCCGCGGGCGACCGTCCCTACACCGAGGTGGTGACGGGCGACTGGACGATGGTCAACTCGGTCCTGCTCGAGGTCGAGCCGGTCGAGCTCGTCGACGCCTCCGACCCGCCCACCTCGCCGACCGAGTGGCGCGAAGCGCACTACGTCGACGGGCGGCCTGCGGGCGGCGTGCTCATGACGTCCGGGTTGTGGCTGCGCTACCCCACCACCCTGTTCAACTACAATCGCACCCGCGCCGCCACCCTGTCGCGGTACCTGCTCTGTTACGATTTCCTCTCCCGGCCGGTGCGCTTCACCGGCGTCGACGCGACGACGGGCGACGCCCTGCAAGAGGCCACCCAGACCGTGCCCGGCTGCGTGGCGTGCCACTCCGGGCTCGATCCGCTCGCGGCGACGCTCTTCGGGTTCTGGCCCTTCGAAGACAAGGACGGGCAGGAGCTGGTCACCTACCACCCCGAACGGGAGCGCTACGCCGAGACCGAGCTCGGTATCGAACCGGCCTACTTCGGCACGCCGGTCGACGCCGCGAGCCAGCTCGGCCCGCTCGTGGCCGCCGACCCGCGGTTCGACACGTGCGCGGTGCAGAGCGCCGCGGCCCGCTACTGGGGCCGGCCGGTAGGCGACGACGACCAGGCCACGCTCGACGCCGCCCGCACCGCATTCGTCGGCGCCGACCGCCGGTACACGGCGCTGGTGCGCAACCTGGTCGAGTCCGAGGCGTACCGGGCCACGACCAGCCGCCGGATGAGTCCCCTCACCTTCGCGTCCGCGGTCGAGGACCTCACCGGGTTCCGTTGGGCCTACGAGGGGTGGGACCAGCTCGACAGCGACGAGAGCGGGTATCGGGTGCTCTACGGCGGGGCCGACGGCGTGAGCGTCCGCACCCCCAACCTCGAGCCCACGGTCTCGCGTACGCTGGTCACGCGTCGGGCCGCGGAGGCGGCCGCCGCCTGGGTGGTCGCCGGGGACGCGGCGCTGCCCCAGGCGGAGCGGCGGCTGGTCGGCACGACCACCGCCGACCCCGCCACCCTGGGCGACGACCCCCAGGGCCTCGCCACCGAGCTGGCCACCGTGCACGAGCGGGTCTTGTCCCGCGCGCCCGACCCCACCGAGCTCACCGAGCTCACCGAGCTCTGGGCCACGGTCGACGCCGCGGCGGGGCCCGACGAAGCGTGGAGCGCGGTGGTGGGGCTCCTCCTCCGCGACCCCGAGTTCGGGAGCTACTGAAGATGTCCCTCTCCCGCCGGGCCGTCCTCGGGTTGAGCGCCGCCGCGCTGTGCCTACCGCGCCGCCTGGGCGCCGAGACGCCGACCTCCGACCACAAGTTCGTCTTCGTGTACTGCGCGGGCGGCTGGGATCCGGCGCTGGTCTTCGCGCCCAACTTCGCGGGGACCATCGCGCACGACCCGTCCGACGTGGCGGCGAGCGCCGGCGGGATCGACTTCACCGACAACGCCACGCGGCCGTCGGTCCGCAGCTTCTTCGAGTCGTGGGGCGGGCGGAGCCTCGTCCTCAACGGCATCGAGGTGCCGTCCGTCGCGCACGATGTGTGCACCCGGTGGATCATGACCGGCGACGGGCGCGCCGCGACCGACGACTGGGTCTCGGTCCTCGCCGGCCGCGCGTCGGGGAGCCTGCTGTTGCCCAACGTCCACGTCGCCGGACCGCTCTTTCCGTGGCGGTACCCGTCGGCGTCGGTGCGGGTGGGTGCCCACCGCCAGCTCGAAGAGCTCCTGTCCGGCGAGGCGCTCGCGGCCTCCACGTCGCCGGTCGTCGGCCTCGGCGCCGAAGCGGCGGCGGCGCAGGAGGTGCTGCTTCGGCGGCGCGTGGCGCGCTGGGCCGCGCGCGCAGACCTCCCGGACGCGGCCGGCCTCGGCGCCGCCGAGCTCCTGGCATCGGACCGTGCCACGGCGTTGGAGGCCCACCTCTCGGCCCTCGCCGGTGACGCCGACGACCTCGACGACGCCCTCGCCATCGTCGCCAACTGCCTGGAGCAGGGCCTGTCGCGCGTCGGGTTCGTCTCGAGCGGCCTCGGCGGCAACGGCGGGTGGGACGCCCACGCCAACGTCCAGCTCCAGGGCATGCAATTCGAAGCGCTCTTCGCGTCCCTGGGCGGCCTCGCCGCACGACTCGACGCCGCGCCCGGCGCCGGCGGCGGCACGATGCTCGACCAGACGACCATCGTGGTCTTCTCGGAGATGGGCCGCTCCCCGAACACCAACGCCCAGCTCGGGAAGGACCACTGGACGTGGACGTCGGCGCTGCTCTTCGGGGGGCGCATCGTCGGCGGCCGCACCGTCGGCGCGTGGACCGACGGCCTCACCGGCACGCCGATCGACCTCGCGAGCGGCGAGGTGGACGAAGCGGGCACGTCCCTGCTCCCGGGTCACCTCGGCGCGACGCTCCTCGCCCTCGGCGACGTCGATCCTGAAGAGTTCGTCGACGCCGAAGCGGGGGCGCCGATTCGGGGTGTCTTGGGGTGAGGGCGTCGGGCCCGACGCGGCGCCCCGTGGCGCGGGACGGCGTGGGGCGGGGCGGCGTCGCCGCCCCCCGCGTGAGGGGCGAGGCCTCGCCCCCCCGGCGCCGCGAGGGCCGACGGCCTCGGCGCGCTTCGGGACGGTCGCGGGCCCTCGCCCACCGTTCACCCGACTCGCGGCACCACCCGAACCATCACCACCAGCGACAACGCCGTCCACGCCAGCCCCCACACGAGTGTCGGGATTCCGGTCAGCTCGGCCAACATCGCCGCGTCGGACGGCGCTCCGGGGCGCAGGAGCACGTCGTCCACGATGTCGCCGACGGCGTACAGCATCGAGAAGACCCCCAGCACCCGCAGCACCGCAGCCAGCACCCCGGCCGACGCCCACCGGGCCAGGCCACCGAACGCCGCCGCCGACACCAACACCCACGCAAAGCCGAACGAGAACACCGGTCGGGCCCAGGCCAGCGCCGCCGCGCCCAGCCCCACCCCCAGCCCCGCGGCTGCAAGCCGAGCGCCCACCGGCGTCCGACTCATCACCAGGCACAACAGCCCCCACGCGAGCGAACCGAGATAGCCGGCGTTGAGGGTGACGAACCTGCTCCCGCCCCGGCTCAGCACCTCGCCGGACTGGTCCATCCCCACCTTCAACGACACCACCTCCCCGCCGGTCGCCACCGCCGCGAGCGCGTGTCCGACCTCGTGGAACAACACAACGACCCACTTGGCCGGCAACAGAAGCGGGCTGTTCCACGCCCAGACACACACCAGGGCGATGAGGAACGACCCCAGCGCCTTGCGCGGAAGCATGCGCGGCCTACTCTTCGTCTTCCGGCGGCTCGAAGTTCTCGGGCGGTCCCATGTCCGGCATCTGCTGCCGCGGGTTGCCCATGCCGCCGTCGTCCTCGAGCTCGTCCCCTCCCCCGAAGTCCTCGATCGGGCGGCGCGGTTCGCGGTCGGCCTCGTCGACCGGCTCGAGCGGAGGCAGGCGCGGACCGTCCTCGTCGTTCGGCTCGCCGCCCCCGACCCCTGCCGACTCCTCACGGCGCTTGCGGAGTCGCTCCTTGCGCTCCTTGATCCGCTCCTCGCGGCGCTTCCGGCGCTCCTCACGCTCCGCTTCGGGGTCGGCGTCGTCGCGCGAGCCGAGGTCGGCTTCGCCCAGGCCGCGCGGGCCAGGGCCGTCGCCGTCGTCGCCGCGCGCGACCTTGGTGCTGGTGCCGCGGCCGGGTCGGAACGTGGGGCTGAGCACCGTGCCGCCGATGTTGAAGTGGTACGCCCCCTCGTCGTCGCGTGCCCGCTTGAGTTGGGGGGCCAACCGGGCCAGCTTGTCGAGGTCCTCGGGGAGGGTCACCGCCAGCTCCAGCCGGTTCCGGCTGCGCTCGAGCTTCTTGTTCAGCGAGATGTCGCCGGACAACGTCATGTCCAACACATCGCCGTCGAACTGTCCCTCGGTCACCACGAGCTTGCCCTCCTGGGCCTCCAGGCGCACCTTGGCGGTGGTGAACGAGACGACGGGCAGGTCCAGGCCCATCACCTTGCTGCCGTCGGCCAACTGAAGCCCATCGAACGACAGCTCCACAAACCCGGTGGACGCCTTCACGTCCTCCGCGTCGAGCTTGAGGTCGCTCTGGCCCTGCAGCTTACCGCCGAGCCGCACCGACACGTCCTCCTTGTCGATGCTCACCTGGCCGAGATCGAGCCCCGAAGCCGTGAAGTCGAGCTCCACGCCGGACTCGCCGGTGGCGAAGCTGCCGTCGATCGCCCCGTCGAGGAGCTCCGCGGTGTACCCGAACGACCACTTGCCCATCAGCCGCGGCAAGACCTGCAGACGCACCGCCAACGCATCGAGGGCGATCATCTCGTTGCGCGTGGCCACCGGGTCCGGATCGTCCTTGGTCTTCCGGCCCTTCTTCACCGTGTAGACCTTGACCTCCGTGGCCCGGACACCGGGCAACCACCACGGGCGTACGTCGCCCACGTCCAGGGAATAGTCCTTGTTCGCCGCGTGGAAGCGGTACTCGGCAAACGCCGCCGCATCCTCGGAGGGGAAGGTGGTGTAGAACCCGACGGCGAGACCGGCGAGGCCGGCGCCGCCACAGGCGGCCAACAACAGCGCCCAGCGGATCAATTCGCACCTCCCTCGGCCGCGGGGGCCTCGCTCTCGTCCAGCTTGTAGGTGGCGACCTCGAAGGAAGCGCCGAGGAGCCGTTGGCCGGCCGGGCCGGACGTCTTCAGGCGGGCCGTCCGCACGCGCAGGGGGTAGCCGTTGGCCTCGACCTCGAACAGGAAGTCGGTGAGCTGGCCGAGCGTGACCTTCTCCAGGTCGACGGTGTACGTCTTCTCGATGAGGTTGCCCTCGGTGGTGGACCCCTTCTCGCGCACCGCCTTCAGGTTGGTCGCCACGCCGGTCTTCTGTGCGGCCTTCTCGGCGTACGCGGTGAAGTCCTGCTTTCCGTTGGCGCGCATCGACGCCTCGATCTCGACCACCTTGGCAGAGTTGGCGACATACTCCCCCTCCATCGCCTCCAGGCGGGTGAGCGCGGCCTGCTTGGTGGCGATGCGGGACTGGACGTCGCGCAACAGCGCGTTGCCGCCCCACGCGGCGACGCCGAGCACGCCGAGGTAGGCGAAGAGCACCAGGCCCAGGAACAGGGCGCGGTCCCGGGGGCTCATGTCCGCGACCAGGCCGCCGAAGCGGGCCCGCAGCGGTTCGACGAAGACGTTCATCATCCCTCCTGGCCCGGCGTGGCCGGGGCGTCGGTCTCGGGGGTCTCCACCTCGGGTTGTCCCAGGGGGATACTCAGGTTGAACAGCAAGAAGTCTCCCGACTTCTTCTCGTCGGACTTGCGGGCCTGGGAGAAGGTGGCGTCGGCCTTGAGCCGCTCCTCGATGCGCGCGGCGGCCTCGTAGCTGTCGGTCTCGGCCTTCATCGAGATCGCCTCGGCGCTCACGGTCAGCTCGCGCACGTCGATCTTCGCCTCGGAGTTCGGCGGCAGCGTCTGCGACAGGTGGCGCAACAGCTCCAAGGTCGGGGGCTCTCCGCCCACGACGTTGGCGAGCGCGTCGACCCGCGCCTTCACCGTGTCGGCTTCGCCCTGGAAGATGGCGAGCGCCATCGACGAGTCCGCGAGGCGGTCGGCGCTCACGGCCGGGAAGTGGCGTTGCACGGTCGCCGCGATGCGCCCGTCGAGGTCGCTGGCCTTGTCCCACGCCTGGGTGGTGCGCAGCGCCACGACGACGACCCCCACGAGCAAGAGGGCCGCGGTGGCGAGCCCGCCCCACGCGACGACGTTCCACAGGATGTCCGCGTGGCCCCGGTAGGCGTATTCGCCGACGCGCAGGTCGGTCGCCGACACTTCACCGGCCGCGACGCGCGCGAGCGCCACCGCCAGCGCACACGACGGCGGGTGGCCCCCGGGGACCAGGACCGCGCGCACCGGCACCCCGCACCACGCGCCGAGGCGACCGGGGAGCCCGCCGAGCAGGCTCCCGCCCCCGGCGAGCAGCAGCTCGTCCACGCCGAGGGCGAGCTCGTCCTCGAGCGCGATGAGCTGCGCGCGCACTTCGCTCGCCAGCTCGTCGACCGCGGCGGTGAGCGCCGCGAGCGCCTGGCGGTCCAGCGCGTACGCGCCGGCGTCGGTGGGCTCCCCGTCACTCCAGCCGTCGCGCACCTCGGGCGCTTCGGAGATGCGCGCCAGGTGTTTGGCCGCTTCGGCCTCGGCCTCGCCCCAGCCGGTCGCCCGCGCCACCGCCAGGGTGCAGTCGTGGCCGCCGATGGGGACCAGGCGCGCCGCGATGAGCTCGCCCCCCTGGCACAACGCGATGACGGTGCGGGTGTGCCCGACGTCCACCACGGCCTGCACCCCACGATCGGCGTACGCGGCCAGCGCTTCGGCGTCGATCACCACCTGCTTGGGCTCGGTGTGTGCGCCCGCGAGCATCTGCAAGAGCTCCCCGAGCTGGGCCTTGCGGGTGATGACGGCGCGGGTGCGCGAGCCGGTCTTGTCCTGGTCGACCAGCCGCGTCGCGAGGATCATCTCCTCCAGATCGTAGGGCACGTTGCTCTCGATCTCGGCCGGCAACGCCTTGGCGATCGTGCTCCGGTCGGTGAACGGGAGGCGGACCACCCGCACCGCGCCGCGCTCCAGCGGCAACGCCACCACCCGCTCGGCCTGGTCCCAGGCCGGCTCGGCGGCCCGGATCGCCTCGATCGAGCCGGGCATGCCCACGCTCGACTCCATCTCCACGACGTCGCGCAGGTTCCACCGACGGAAGCTGCCCTCCATCGTCGCCACCCGAACCCGCCAGGACCCGAGGTCCACCCCTTGTACGTACGCCATGCGCTACTCCACCCGCCAGTATTTCACCCGGCCGGCGTCTGACTTGGATTGATCGATGACCGCGGTGATCTTCACCTGTACGCTCCCCACCACGCCGGTGGAGAGCACGGTGTACACCGTGTTCCGATTGGTACAGTTGTTGTCGAAGTCGGAGCTGAGCGTGATGCCCTTCTCCGACTCCAAGGCGGACTTGAAGTCCTTGCACGTCGCGATGACGTGGCCCTCCACCTTCCATTGGGCCAACGCCGCGAGCGCGTCGGCCACCTGCGCGTCGGTGGTGAGCCCGCCGTACGCGCGCAGCATCATCCCCACCACCTCGTCGTCGGCGCAGGTGATGTTCACCTTCTTCGCGCCGTAGATGGTGAGCTTGTCGCCCCACCGATCGTACACCGAGTCCTGCCAGCCTTCGACGAGCCGGATCTCTTCGCTGGAGTCGAACGGCGCGTTCTTGGCGAGGTAGGGGGACGGCAGGCCGTTGTAGTAGTTGTCTTCGTAGCTGCCTTGGCCACTGGCGACGGTGTTGTCGCTGTCCACCCAGTCGGCGAGGTTCCCGACCAACTCCAAGGCGGTCAGGTTGCGCTCCCGAAGCCACTGTTCGTTCTCTTCGCCCGACATCAGGGCTTCGAGGCCCTGGTACACCGGGTCGTCGATGAGCGGGTCGGTGTGGCTCGACAACGAGGAGATGTTGATCTTGCAGTCTTCGCCTTCGATGGTGGTGGTGAAGTCGCCCGTGAAGTCCAGGAAGTTCTTCTTGCCGAAGCGCGAGGTGCCCTCGCGTGACTCCTCGGTGGTCTTCTCGGTGGCCTGGCCGGTGGTCAGCAGCTCCTCGACGTCCGCCTCGTCGATGTCGCCGCCGGCCACCACCATGCTGCGCAGCATCCCGGTGTTGATGAACGGGAGGTAGCTCAACAGCGGGTCGGTACACGAGATGCCGAGCCCCGCCACGGCCTCGCAGTATTCCTTCTGGCCGGTCAGGTACTTCCCGAGCTGCTTGTTGCCCATGAGCACCAACCGCGACAGGCTCACCCCCGAGTTGGCGATCCAGTAGGCCTGGGAGGCATCCCGGGTGTGTGCCGCAGCGACGAACCGCACCCGCGACCCGAAGTCGATGTCGGTGACCAACACCGTCAAGAACATGAGCGCGCAGATGACCACCAACAACGCGATGCCCCCCCGCGAGCGGCGGCGACGTTGGCGGAGCAGGCGGCGCGTGGACATCATGGGCCCTCGTCCGTCGACGAGCCGCTGCTGCTCGTGCTGGAGCTGTTGCTGGTGGCGCTGGCCGTGAGCGTGTCCGCATAGTGCAGGATCACCGTCGTCGCATACGGGCGTTCGACGGTCTTCTCTTCGTCTTCCGGGTCGGGGACGATGAACACCAGGGCGATCTGGACCGCGCGCGGCAACAGGTTGGCCTGGTCGACCCCGGTGGTGTCCCACTCTTCCAACCACGAGTTGGACTTCGGGTTGATGTAGCGGAAGTTCACGTCCTTGAGGTGGTACGCCAACGGCGCGATCAGGCCGTCCTTCTCGGGCTCCTGGTCGATGCGCGGGGCCTCCCGCCGCAAGAGCACCTTGGCACCGTCCATCGTCGGATCGTCTTCGGTCCAGTAGGTGACCTCGGTCTGGTCGCACTCCCGCGACTCACGGTACATCCGGTGGTGGGAGAGCGTGGTGAACCAGAGTTGGTCGGGATCGTCGTTCTTGCCGATGAACTGCGTACGGTAGGTGTTGACCGCGCTGGTGTTCGACGTGAGGTAGGCCAGTCGCAGGTCGCGACGCAGGCGGTCGAGCGCCACCCGCGCCGACTGGTTGGCCTGGTCCTCCTCCTCCAAGACATCGCGCGTGTCCAGCGCGCTGGCGATGGTCTCGAACGTGAGCGAACCGATGAGCGCGAGGACGCTGATCGCGACCACGACCTCGAGGAGCGAGAAGCCGCGCCGAGCGCGCCGGTGGGCGTCGCGCCGCGACCGTCCGCTCGACCGGCCGGAGCCGGCGCGCGACGCGCTGGAACTCGGGGCCGACGTCATCCGCCGGTCCCCGCGTTGAACACGGTGCCGCTCGGGTTGAACACGTGCGTGACCAGCTCCACGCAGTTCTCGCAGAGCTCTTCTTCTTCGAGGTCGCCCGGGTCGTCGCCCCACCACACGACCACGCGCACTTCGCGCATCCACGGCGACAACATCTCGCTCATCGCCTCCGGGGTGAGGAAGCTCGAGAACAGGCTCGAGTCCACGCCGGCGTCGTCGGCCGTGGTGGTGGCGTCGCCGCTCTGGCCGGTGACCCCCGACTGCTGGAGGTCCTCCATCGTGCCCGCGATGTCGCCGAGCTCCATCTCCACCGGGCGTACGGTCCACGCGTAGCCGTAATCGTCGTACTCCCCCTCGAAGTCGACGACCTCGCCGTATTCGCCTTCGTCGCCGAAGTCTTCGAAGCTGCCCTCGTTGCCCTGCTCGGTCTCCTGGAAGCCGTCCATCTCGAGCTGGAGGAGCACCTCGGCGAGCTTGGCCTCGGCCAGCGCGTTGGCGGTGAGGATGCGTTGGCTGTCCACCGTCGCCAAGACACTCGCGGACTGCGACTGCACCAGCACCATCAGCGACACCGACAGGATGGTGAGCGCGATGACGACCTCGAGCAGCGTGAACGCCCGGCGGTCGCCGGGGGCACGCGGGCGAGCGGGCGTGGGGCCCGTCACCGCGACTCCGGCGCTTCGGCGGGAATCCACGCCAACGACGCGCCGATGGCGGTCTCCTCCGTCTCCAGGCGGATCTCTCCCGAAAACGGCTCAACCTCGACGGTGTAGCCGTCGGCGGGATCGTCGATGTCCACGATTCGGACGACGGTGAACTCCATCGTCCCGTCGGGGAAGATGTGGCTGTACACCACGACCTCCTCGTCCGGGGTCTCGGGCGGCTCCTCCGACGGCGTGACCGGTGCCCCGTACTGCGGGGTGTACACGTAGGCGTACCGGCAGCTGTCGGGCAGCGTCCCCCCGCTGGGGAAGCCGGGGACGCTGAGGCCCGAAAAGCGGCCCTGTCGGTCCACGATGTCACTGGCCTCGCCGCGCTCGATCTCCTTGTCCGTGAACATCTTGAGCTGGCGTTCCTGCTCCTCTTCGAAGCGCTCCCGCTCCCGCGGGTCGGAGAAGATCAGCGCTCCGGGATCACCGACCTCGACGGAGTAGGTGCCACGGTCCAGGTTGTAGGCGATCCGGAACGTGACGTTGCGGAGCATCGCCTCGGTCTGCAACAGCTTGTAGAGGTCGGCGAGGGCCTTGGCCTCGCCCCGCTGCTGCAGGTCGAACACCGAGCTGAGGACGGGCGCACCGACGCCCAGGACGACGGCGATCACCGCCATCACCACCATCATCTCGATGAGCGACACTCCGCGGCGCATCATCTACTCCGGTGCGACCCAGGAGTAGATGTCGGCGTTGGCCTCTTCGCCGCCTTCTTTGCCGTCCTTCCCGAGCGAGATGATCTCGTAGTCACGCTGGCCGTGCGTCCCGGGCGAGAAGTACTGGAACGGGCCGCCCCACGCGTCGGTCGGCACCTCGTTGTTCGGGAAGTACTTCTTCGCCGCGTCCAGGCCCTCCGCAGTGGAGGGATACCGCCCCTTGTGCTTGGCCGAGTATGCGATGAGCGCCTTGTCGATGTTGCCCATCGAGATGCGGGTGGCCGAAGCGTTCGCGTCGTCGAGGTAGCCGGTCACGTTCACCGCGATCACCGTCATCAACACGCCGATGATGGCGATGACGATCATGATCTCGACGAGCGACATGCCCTGGCGGCGGCGGTGGCGAAGTGACAGACGGGTTCGGTTCATGGGGACTCCTAGCGGATGGCAGAGGTCATCTGGAGCATGGGCAACAGGATGCCGAGCGCGATGACCGCGACGACCAGGCCCATGAAGACGGTGAGGATGGGGGTCAACAACGAGGTGAGCGAATTGACGGTGTTCTCGACCTCGGCGTCGTAGGCGTCGGCCACCTTGGTGAGCATGGACTCGAGCTCGCCCGTCTTCTCGCCGATGGTGATCATGTGGGTGACGATGGGGGGGAACTCTCCGCTCTGCTTGAGCGGCACCGCGATGGACTGGCCCTCGGCGATGTTCTTCCCCGCGCCTTCGATGGCCGCCGCGATGAGGTCGTTTCCGACCACCGACTTCACGATCGCGAGCGCGGTGAGGATCGGCACCCCCGAGACCAGGAGCGTGCCGAGGGTACGGCAGAAGCGAGAGACGGCGACGGTGCGGTTGAGCGGACCGAAGACCGGGAGCTTCAGTTGTGTCCGGTGCCACCACGCGCGGCCACGCGGCGTCCGGAGCCAGCGACGGACTCCCCAGATGACGATGGGCGTGGCGATGAGGAGGAGCACCCAGTTTCCCGTCACGAAGTTGGAGACCCCGAAGAGGAGCTGCGTGAGCAGCGGTAGTGCCTTCCCGTAACTGTCGAAGATCCGCTTGATCCGGGGAATGACGAAAGTGAACAGACCGAGGACGAGGCCTGACGAAACGAGCATCATCAGGATGGGGTAGGTCACCGCGGCCACCAGCTTTCCGCGCAAGGCAACGCTCGCTTCGGTGTAGGCGGCGAGCCGCTGGAGGACCATCTCGAGCGCACCGGACTGCTCGCCCGCGTCGATCATGTTCACGAACAGGTCGTCGAACACGGAGGGGTGGGCGCGCATCGCGCGCGCCAAGGTGGCGCCCTCGTTGACCTTCTCCCGCACGTCGGTGAGCACCCCCTTGAGCTTGGGGTTCTCGGTCTGCTCCACGAGCGCGGTGAGCGCCTCGACCATGGGGATGCCGGCGCCGACGAGCGTGGACATCTGGGTGGCGAGCGTGGCGATGTCCTGCGGACCGACCCGCTGCAGGTACTTGGAGAAGTCGATCTCCATCGACAGCCCCTTGCCCTTGACCCCACCGCTGGAACCGGCCTTCTGCTCGGTGACGTCGGTGGGGAACAGGCCGAGCTTCCGGAGCCGCGAACGGGCGGTGCGGGCCGAGTCGGCGTCGACCACGCCCTTGACGGCCTTACCGGCAGCGTCGAAGCCCACGTATTCGAAGACCGCCATCAGGCCTCCGAGACGTCGACCTGGGTGACGCGCATCACCTCGTCGAGTGAAGTGCGGCCTTCGAGGACCACCCGGATGCCGTCATCCCGGAGGCTGCGCATCCCGAGCTCGCGCGCCTTGCGGGCGACGTCGGTGGCGGGCGCGTTCCGGAGGACCAGCTCGCGGATCTCGTCGGTGACGCTGAGATATTCGTACACACCGCTCCGGCCCTTGTACCCGGTGCTCAAACACGCGGGACACCCCACGCCCTTGTAGATGGTGTGCCCGGCGATGTCGGCGCGGCTCAGGCCCGCTTCGGCCAGCTCGCCGTCACTCGGGACGTACACCGTCTTGCACTGGGGGCACAGCCGCCGGACGAGGCGCTGGGCGAGCACCGCCAAGAGCGAGCTCGTGACCAGGAACTTCTCCACGCCCATGTCGATGAGGCGGGTGAACGCGGTGGCCGCGTCGTTGGTGTGCAACGTGCTGAAGACCAGGTGACCGGTGAGCGAGGCCTGGACGGCGTTGTCGGCCGTCTCCTTGTCGCGGATCTCGCCCACGAGGATGACGTCGGGGTCCTGCCGGAGGTGGGCGCGGAGGGCCGAGGCGAACGTCAGGTCGATCTTGGGGTTGACCTGGGTCTGTCCGATGCCGCGCAGCTCGTACTCGATCGGGTCTTCGATCGTGAGGATGTTCAGGTCGGGGGCGTTGATCTCCGCGAGCTCGGAGTCCAGCTTGGTGGTCTTTCCGGAGACGGTGGGCCCGGTGACCAGCACGATCCCGTGCGGCTTCTGGATGACCTCGCGGAAGCGGACCAGGGTGTCCTTCCCCATGCCGACCGCTTCGAGCGAGAAGACCGTTCCCTTCTCGAGGATACGCATGACGACCCGCTCCCCGTGCCGAACCGGCAGGGTGGAGACACGCAGGTCGATCTCGCGACCGGCGAACCGCGTGCGGATGCGGCCGTCCTGCGGCACGCGCTTCTCGGCGATGTTGAGCCCGGCCATGATCTTCACGCGGCTCACGATGCTCGCCTGCAGCTTCGGCGGGGGCTTCACGATCTCGTACAGCACGCCGTCGATGCGGAAGCGGACCACCAGCTCCTTCTCGAACGGTTCGATGTGGATGTCGCTGGCCCGGTCCTTCACCGCGTTGCTGAGCAGGCTGTTCACGAACTTGATGATCGGCGCCTGGTTGGGGTCGTCGACGATGTCGCCGGTGAGGTTCAGGTCGCCGGCGCCGTCGTCTTCGAGGCCGTCCTCGATGATGCCTTCGAGGGTGGCCGAGGCGCTCTTCGCCGCGCGGTCGTAGGCCTTGTTCGTCGCGTCCCGCAGCACGTCGGACGACACCACGAAGGGCCGGACGGGGGTGTGGTACAAGAGGCGCAGGTCTTCGAGCACCCCGAGCGCCCTGCCGTCGGCGATCGCCACGCGGACGAACGCGCCGTCCTTCCAACACGGCAGGAAGCCCTCCTCGCGCGCCATCGCGAGCGAGATGGGGCGGACCAGGTCGACGTCGACCGCCTCGTGGTCGATCCGATCGCGGTACGGGAGGCCGAGCATCTCGGCCAGGGCGCGGCCGACGGTCTCGGACGGGGCCGCCTGGGTGCGCTGGATGCCCTCGAGGATCGAGACCCCTCCCCGCTCGGACTCCCGGCGCGCGTCACGCAGTCGCGTGGCGTCGACCCCGGCCTGGGCCAGTCGTTCTTCGATGCCGACCCGACGCAGCGCCATCGGTCAGTCCCCCGCCGGCGCGACGGGCGCTTCGGCCGGCGCGGGGGCCGGCGCAGGCGCGGGAGCCGGGGTCGAGTCGGGCGTGGTGCCGGTGGCCGGAAGGATGCTGCCGCTCGCGGCGTCGCCGCCGATGACGGAGCTCCCCTGGACCGGCGCCGACTTGGTCTTGTAGAGGCTCGGTTCGTCGATCTGGGTCATCGAGCCGGCGAGGATCGACTGGAGCTGCCGGTGCTGCTCGTCGCGGGACTTGCCGTAGAAGCGCTTGATGAACTCCTGCCGCTGGGCCCACTTGACCCGGTACACCTCCTCGAGGTCGTTTGCGTCGTTGATGACGTGCGGCGTGAGGAAGATGAGCAGGTTGGTCTTGCGCTCGGTGTCGCGCTTTCCCTTGAACAGCGCCCCGATGAGCGGGATGTCGCCGAGGATGGGGATCTTGGTCTCCACCTTGGTCGAGGTGCGCCCGATGAGCCCCCCGATCACGATGGTCTGGTTGTCGTCGACCACCACCACGTTCTCGGTCTCGCGCTCGGAGGTGATGAAGCCGGCGGTGCTCACGTCGAGGCCGGAGTTGTCCTCCTCGACCTCGGCCACCTTCAGCGTGAGCTCCATCGTGACGGTGTTGCTCTCGTTGATCTGCGGCGTGACGGTGAGCTCGATGCCCACGTCCTCCCGCTGGTAGCTGACGATCGGGTTGTTGTTGTTGTCGCGCGTGGTCGAGACCGGGAACGGCACGTTGCGGCCGACGCTGATCTTGGCGTCCTCGTTGTCGACGATGAGGAGCGACGGATTGGACAAGATATCGACGCCGGAGTTGCTCGCGAGTGCGTTCAGCGCGATGCCGAAGGTGGGCACCGACAACACCGTGGACTCACCGCTGGTGCTGAACAGGGGGATCTCGACCGTTTCGGCGCCGAAGATGCCCATGGCAAGCCCGCTGAGCGCGTCGGTGGTGGCGCCGAACGAGCTGC
Organism: Pseudomonadota bacterium; assembly: GCA_005776735.1. Taxonomy (GTDB): domain Bacteria; phylum Myxococcota_A; class UBA796; order UBA796; family SXON01; genus SXON01. Next base: position 1,451 of record SXOM01000477.1, on the reverse strand, counting down.
CGTTGAGCTGCGACGAGACGAGCTGGGTGTTGCCGTTGGAGTCGGGGAGGCCGCCGTGGTAGCCGATGCCGAAGTCGAACTCGTCTTCGCTGCCGACCTCGAGCACCACCGCCTCGACGAAGACCTGCCGGCGCCGGATGTCGAGCTTGGAGATCACGCTCTGGATGACGCGGTAGTCCTCGGGCGCGGCGATGATGACCAACGAGTTGGTGTTTTCGTCCGCCGTCACCCGCATGCCGTTGTCGAAGGCCGCCACGGCGCCGGTCGAGCCGGTGCTGCCGCCGGGGCCGCCGAACGCACCACCACCGGGGGGCCCGCCGGGGAGGTCGCCCGGAGCGCCGCCGGGCATCCCGCCGCGGCTGCCGGAGCTGCCCCCGCCGAACCCGCTGCTGTTGCCGCGGCTGGACGACCCCCCCGTGGAGCGGCTGCCGCTCCCCGACGTGGAGCGCGAGCGGCTGCTGGACGACGACGACGAGCGCGAGCCCGAGCTGGAGCTGGAGCTCGTGCTGCTGAGGTCCTGTAGGACGCTCGCCACGTCGGACGCCTTGGCGTTCTCCAGGTAGATGACGTGGATCTGGGAGCGGCTGGAGGGGTCGATGTCGGCGTCGAGGGTGGCGATGAGCCCCTTGATGTCGGCGATGGCCTCCTCGTTGGCCATCAGGATGAGCGAGTTGGTGCGCTCGTCCGAGATGATCTTGGAGATGAACGCGCCCTCCGACCCCACGTTGGTGGCGCTGCCCCCGCCCGCGTTGGCGCCAGCGTCGGCGTTCTTGCCCTTGCGCTTGGTCTCGCGGCCGCCGCCCGAAGACGACGAGCTGCTGCTGGTGCTGGTGGAGGCGATGGCGTACACCTCTTCGAGCACCTTTTCGACGTCGGCCGCGGTGGCGTGCTTGAGCGGGACGACCTCGAGCTTCGACTTGGGGGCGGCCACGTCGAGCTGGGCGATGATCTTGCTGACCCGCCGGATGTTGAACGCGGAGTCGGTCACGATGAGCGTGTTGGTGGGCACGTAGGTGACCACACGCACCTTGGTGCCCGCGAGCTCCTTGACCACCGAGCCCATGTCGGCGACGCTCACGTTCTCGAGCTGGATGATCTGTGTCACGAAGTTGTCGGTAGAAGGGAGCGCATCCCCCGACTGATACACGCGCAGCGGCGTGTTGGCGGCTTCGCTGGTGGGCACCACCTTGGTGTTCTTGCCCACCGACACGGTGGTGTAGCCGTTGACCTCGAGCGCGCTGAGGAAGGCCTCGTACGCTTCGTCGACGGTGACCTGCTGGTGGGAGATGATCGTGATCTTCCCGCTCAGGTCGTCCTTGATGATGAAGTTCTTGCAGGTGATCTCGGCCATGTACTTGACGACGTCGCTCACCGGCGCGTCGACGAAGTCCATCGTGATCTTGGCCTTGCTCTGCACGCACGGCACGTGGACGGCCGCGGCCGCGCCGGCG
>SXOM01000476.1 GCA_005776735.1 Pseudomonadota bacterium | reverse complement strand
CTGGGCGACGCCCCCGCCGCCGAACCTCCCGCGGCGGTCGCCGCGCCGCGCGCGGTCACGGCCGGCCCGTCGCCGCTGTCGCGCGCCCCGAAAACGTCCCCTCCCCGCGGCTGAGCCCACCCGGTCCTCGGGCACGCCGATCTCGGCGTGTGCGCCCGTGCTCCGCCCTGCGAGAGGTCTACGATGTTCCTGTGCCTGCTTGTCGCGACACCCGTGGTGTTCGCAGAAGATGCCGCTCCGCCGCCCCCCGCCGAGGCGCCCCCCGCCGAGGCGCCACCGCTGTCCGCCGAGGAGCTCGCGGCGCTGGAGGCCGCGCTCGCCGCCGACGCCACCGTCGTCGCCACCCCACCGCCGCCGCCCGCTCCGACCGGCGCGATCTCGCTCCAGAGCCTCAACCCCGACCTCTCCTTCATCGCCGACGTGGCGTTCGGCTACTTCACCGCCGACGCGCCGCGGATGTCCGGTGGCCACGATCCGCAGGCCAACGGGTTCACGCTGCAGCAGCTCGAGCTGTCGGTGGGCAAGTCGGTCGACCCCTACTTCCGCTTCGACAGCAACCTGGTGTTCAGCTTGTACGGCGTGGAGATCGAGGAGGTGTACGCCACCACGCTCGCGCTCCCGGGCGGGCTGCAGGTTCGCGCCGGGCAGTTCCTCACGCGGTTCGGGCGCATCAACAACACGCACCCGCACGCCTGGGACTTCGTCGACCAGGCCTTCGCCATCGGGCGGGTCTTCGGCGGCGAGGGCAACCGGGGCCTCGGCGTCGAAGCGAGCTGGCTCACGCCGCTCCCGTGGTACGTCGAAGTCGTCGGTTCGGGCACCGGCGCCGCGGGCGAGTCCACGGCGCGCAGCTTCTACGGCGCGGACGACCTCGGGTTCGAAACCCCGGCCGACCTCCAGGGCACCCTGGCGGTCAAGCAGTTCTTCCCGGTGTCCGACGACGTGTCCGTCTTCTGGGGCCTCAGCGCCGCGAGCGGGCCCAACCCGACCGGCCTCGGCAACCGCAGCGAGGTCTATGGCACCGACCTGTACGTGAAGCTCCGCCCCATCAGCCGCGGCGACGCCTACAGCGTGGCGCTCCAGACCGAGTGGCTCTACCGGCGCCGCCAGGTCCCGGGCGACGTCTGGGCCGACGTCACCGGCTACGCGCAGGTCGCGGCGCGCGTGTCGCCGCGGTGGGGCGTGGCCGCACGCTACGAGCTCGGCACCCCCGCGGTGGGGCTCGACGGCGCGGTCGCCGACGACACGCTGGACCCCGAGTGGACCGCCGACCGTCATCGCGGCAGCCTCTCGGCCACCTACTGGCCCACCGAATTCTCCCGCATCCGCATCCAGGGCCACACCGACCTCGCCGGCTGGGAAGACCAGCCCGAGTACGCCGGCTTGTTGGCCTTCGAGTTCAACGTGGGGGCGCACGGCGCCCACGCCTTCTGAGGAGTTCCCATGCGCATTCTCTTCGCCTTCTTCGTGCTCCTCTTTCCGCTGCACGCCCTCGCCGGCCTCAAGGTGGTGGCCACCGTTCCCGACCTCGCCGCCATCGCCAAGGAGGTCGGCGGCGACAAGGTGACCGTCAGCGTGATGGCGCTCCCGACGCAGGATCCCCACTTCGTCGACGCCCGCCCCAACCTCGCGCTCGACCTGAGCCGGGCCGACATGCTCGTGCTCGTGGGCCTCGATCTCGAGATCGGGTGGTTGCCCACGCTGTTGACCGGCGCGCGCAACCCCAAGGTCCAGGTGGGCGGCACCGGCTACGTCGACGCTTCGCAGTTCGCGACGCTGCTCGAGGTGCCCACCCAGAAGATCGACCGCGCGATGGGGGACATCCACCCCGGCGGCAACCCGCACTACCTCCTCGACCCCAAGAACGCCGTGCGCGTGGCCACCGGCCTCGGCGACCGCATGGCCGCGCTGGATCCGGCCAACGCCGCCGCCTACAAGGCCAACGCGGCCGCGTTCGCGACCGCCGTCGACAAGGCCCGCGCGGGTTGGGAGTCGAGCCTCGGCAAGCTCCGGGGCAAGGACATCCTGACCTACCACAAGTCGATGGTGTACCTGGCCACCTGGCTCGGCTTCTCCGTCCCCGCCACGATCGAGCCCAAGCCGGGCATCCCGCCCGCCCCGGCGCACGTCGTGAGCGTGTTGCAGACGGTCCAGCAGCGCAGCATCAAGACCATCCTGCAGGAAGAGTACTACCCGGCGACCACCGCCGAGCTCGTGGCGTCCAAGACCGGGGCGAAGCTGGTCCGCCTGGCCGGCGGCGCCGACTTCGCGAAGGGACAGACGTACAAGGCCCGCATGGACGCACTGGTCAAGGCCATCGCGGAGGCTTCGTGATGGTGTTCGTACTCCTCGGCTGCACCCTCGACGCCGGACGCGGCTTCGGCGAGCTCACGCAGGTGACGCTCGACGCGGACCTCGAGCCCGGCGAAGCGCGCGACCTCGGCGACGGCGCCATCTTGACCAATCTCGCCTACGAGGTCACCCCGACGGTCGCCACGTTGGGGCTCGGGACGGTGTCGCTCCTGGAGCTCCAGGGCGGCGCCGGCGGCGACAGCTTCGACCCGGCCGACCCGCCGGAGGGGTACGGCCTCTGCCACGGCGGGCACTGCCATCGCGACGACGGCGCGCTGGTCGACTACGCAGACGTGGAGGCCGAGCTCGCCGGCGGGGGCGCCAGCTTCGCGGCCGTCGCGACGATCCCGATCGGCCAGGAGGTCGATCTGCTCGGTGGGGCCTCGCTCGAGCTCGTGCCCACCGACCCGGCGCTCCCCGCGGCCGACGTCAGCAAGCTCACGCTCGGCGTGGGCACCCTGCACATCGAGGCCCTGGTGAGCGACGGCATCGACGGCGGCTGGCCGCTGACCGTCGACCTGGCCCTCGACGGCGACCTCGCGGTCGGCTTCGACCTCGCGCTCGACCGGGACCACGATCCGGTGGTCCAGCTCGCCCTGGCGCTGCAGCCCGGCGGCACCCTGCTCGACGACCTCGACTTCGCCGCGCTCGCCGTCGAAGGCGCGGTGCACATCGCCGACGACGCCGACCCCGGCGCCGAGACCCTGGCCGCCGCGTGCCTGGCGGTCGAGCCCACCTTCACCGTCGACCGCCAGCCCTGGAGCGACTGACCCATGCTGATCTTCACCCTGTTCGCCTGCACCACCGCCACCGACACCGCCGAGACCGAGGACCCTGCGGTCCACGCGTGTGAGCACGCCGCCACCTCGGAGGGGTCCATCACCGCCGGAGCGACGATGGACACCACGGCCGGCGCGCTGCCCATCGACGCGGAGCCGTACACCGCGGTGCTCACCGCCGGCGCCCCCGGGTACCTCGCGATCGAGGTCACCGGCGACACGCCCGCGCTCCTGTTCCTCGGCGTCGCCGACGTCGCCGCGAACCTCTACTCGGGCGCCGAAGAGGTGGGCCTCCCCGAGGGCGCACCCAACGAAGCCTGCGCCACCGACATCCCCGAACACTTCGACCTGGACCTGCACACGGCCGGCACCTGGTACCTGGAGCTCGGGCCGGCGGCGATCGACCAGGTGTGGATCTCGCTTGCGTCGGCCGAAGGCCACGCCCACGAGGAGTGACATGGGCGACGTCCGCCTCTCCTGCACCGACCTGGTGGTCGGGTACAACGAAGTCGCGGTGCTCCCCGCGCTGAGCGTCAAGCTCGGCGCGGGCGAGTTCTGGGCCGTCGTCGGCCGCAACGGCTCCGGCAAGACCACGTGGTTCCGCACGATGCTCGGCCTGTTGCCCCCGGTGTCGGGCTCCGTCACCAACACCGGCATCCGCTCGTCCTACGTGCAGCAGCGCATGAGCTTCGACGACCTGTGGCCGGTGAGCGTGCACGAGGTCGTCGCGATGGGGCTCGAGCGCGGCTGGTCGTTTGCCGGCTTCGGCGCGCGCCTTGGCGTCTCGGACGCGCTCCGCGAGGTGGGCGCCGCCGACCTGGAGCACCGCCCCTTCCGTTCGCTCAGCGAAGGCCAGAAGCAGCGGGTGCTCCTCGCGCGCGTCGTCGCTTCCCGGGCCGACGTGGTCTTCCTCGACGAGCCGACCGCCGCGATGGACCCGGTGGCCGAACAGGAGGCCCTGGGCCTCCTCGACCAGGTGCGCAAGTCGCACGGCACCACCGTGGTCGTGGTGAGCCACTACCTCGGGGTCGCACGCGAGTGGGCGGACCGTGTGGTCTTCGTCGATCGTGCCGCCCAGGTCGCGCTGGAGGGCCTGCCCGATGAGGTCTTCGCCCACGAAGCATTCCGCAAACGCTACGGCCTGGTGGCGGGGAGGCAAGATGCCTGAGACGAGCCTCGGTTGGTCGGACTTCATCTCCGGCTGGGAGCTGTTCCGCGACCCGGTGCTGTGCGGCGTGCTCGCCGGCACGGCGCTCGGGCTGCTCGGCGTGTACATCGTCTTACGACGCGTCGTCTTCGTGGCCGCGGTCCTGAGCCAGTCGGCGGGCCTCGGGGTCGCGCTCGCGTTCCTCGCGGGGATGCACCTCGACATGCACGTCGAGCCGATGATCGGCGCGGTGCTGATGTGCCTACTGGCGACGTTGCTCGTGAGCCTGCGCCCGGAGCGCATCCACCTGAGCCGCGAGGCCATCCTCGGCACCGCGTGGGTGGGCGCCAACGCCGCGGCCATCATCGTCGGCGACATGATCAGCGTCGAATCGCACGACATCAGCTCGATTCTCTTCGGGTCGGCCGTCCTGGTGCGCCCGGTCGACCTGTACCTCGTGGCGGGCGCGGCGTGCCTTGCGGTGGCGGCGCACGTCTTCTTGCGACGCGGGCTCGTCTTCACCGCCTTCGACCACGATGTCGCGCAGGTGCAGGGCTTGCCGGTGCGGGTGCTCGACCTCACGGTTTGGCTGGTCGTGGCGCTCACGGTGTCGGTCGCGACGCGCGCGCTGGGGGCCCTCCCCGTCTTCGCGTTCTCCGTACTTCCGGCGTTGGCGGCCTTGTTGTCGCTCCGTAGCCTCACGTGGGCGTTCCCCGCGGCCGCCCTGTTCGGCGCGTTCGCGGGAGGCGCAGGCTACATCCTGGCCTTCTTCCAGTCGTGGCCGGTGGGTCCGTCGCAGGTGGTGGTCGCCCTGGTGCTGGTCGGCGGCGGCCTCGTCGTCCGGCAGATCCGGGACTGAAGCACGGCGGGGGGGCGCACCGCGACCGTCCGGGCCTCGATCGGGGCGGGCGTGCGCCCCGGTCGCGATCGGGTACACTCTCGGGATGTCGCCCAGGTTGGCCCCGATTGCCGTACTCCTGCTCGCGTGCCACACCGGGGCCGACGCGGGCGAAGACTCTGCAATCCTACGGTGCGACTCCGGCAGCGCCGACTGGAGCACGTGGTACGCCGATGCCGACGGCGACACGTTTGGAGACCCAAGTAGCGCACGCGAGGGATGCGCGGCAGGGCTCGGCGAAACGCTCGTCGGCGGGGACTGCGATGACCACGACGCACAGGTGAATCCGGAGGAGGAGGAGGTGTGCGCCAGCGGCATCGACGAGGACTGCGACGGTGTGGACGCGGGCTGCGGTCCCGAGCGGACGGTCGTGCTCGGCGGCCAAAGCGTACGACTGTACGGGTCCGCGGGACGAGGCCTCGGGGCCCACCTGGCGGCCGGGGACCTCGATGGTGACGGCTCGGCGGATGTCGTGGCCACCACGGGCGAGGACGACTTCGCCGCCTGCGGCGGGACGGTCGCATTCGGCGCCCTCTCGGGCGCCGAGAACGTCGACGATGTCGGGGTGCGTCTGACTCCTGAGGATGTGCCATGCACGAGCGCCGCACGCGTGGCGATCGGCGACATGGATGGCGACGGGACACCCGATGTGGCCCTGGGGCGCATGAACGTCGCGGACAAGTACCAGTACGGGTCGGTGTGGGTTGGCTTCGGCCCCTTCGCGCGTTCGGGTGAGAATTCCGGCGAGGCGGTGTACGAGGGTGCGGCCGGCGATGGTTTTGGTCAGACCGTGGATGTCGCCGACGTCACCGGAGATGGTGTTGCCGAACTGCTGACCGCCGCCGGCCGCGCGTGTGACCAAGGTGTCCTCGTGACGCAGAGTGCGCTGGCGGAGGAGTACCCGTTCTGGATCCGGACCAGCTTCATGGACTGCTTCTACGACATGTCCATTGCGGGGGGCGGCGACGTCGACGGCGATGGCCTCGGCGACGTCGTCGGCGCGTTCGGAACGGAGGTGTACCTCATGGCGGGCGGCTCGGTTGGCGAGCTCACCACGGCCGATCTCGCCGGTCACTACCTCGTCGAGGAGGGCGGTCAATCACACGGCGCCGCGCTCGCGCTCGCCGACCTCGACGACGACGGGCTCGCCGACGTGGTGGTCCGCCCCGCGGGGTCCGGGGGGTCGGGCACCTTCGGAGACACGTACGTGGTCTTCGGGCCCGCGAGCGGAGCGACGGACCTCGGGGGCGCGGAGGTGATCGTGCGCGGGAGCGAACGCGGTGACTTCCGGCCCGTCTCGGTGGGCGCGGAGGATGCCGACGGCGACGGCGTGGCGGACCTGCTGCTCGGTGCGGAGCACGACGGGGCGCCGGCCTCGTTGTACCTCGGACCGTTCGCCGCCGGAACCTACGCCAACGGCGCCGACCTGGCGGTAGTGGCGCCCTCCGGCGAAACGGACACCTGGTTGTCGTCCACCGCGATGGCCGACCTCGACGGCGACGGGCTCCGGGACTTCCTCCTCGGCTCTCCCCGTGGTGACGAGGGGGGATCGGATGGCGGCGTGATGTACGTCGTGCCCGTGTGGTAGAGCGGTCGCCCCCCCCCCTACGGCTCGTGCACGCGGACTTCGAGCGTCCAGGCCCGGGGCGGCCCCTCCACGGGTTCGGCGCCGGCGATCGCCGCACGGGCGCCCTGAGACACCCGGCCGACGACGTTCGTTTCGAGCGTGATGCGCGGCGCGAGGAGCACGTGCACGCGCTCTCGCCACAGCCCCGCGGTGACGGTGGCGATCTCCGCGCTGACCGTCCAGGTGTCGCCGCTCGGTTGGACGCCCAGGGTCACGCGCAGCGGGCGCCCGCCGTCGTCGAGCGTGAACGCGGGCGGGGCGCGCCCTTCGACGTCGTGGAAGGTCAACGCCGTCGACGCGCCGGTGGGGGTCGTCAGGTGTACGTCGAGGTCCATCGCGAGCGCGGCGGGGAGGAGGGTCAGGAGCATGCGGCAGCTTACCCGACGGGGGGCCGATCAGCCGCGCCGGCGCCGCATCCACAAGATGCCGAAGCCCACCGCGGCCCACGGGGCCGTCGGCACCGTGCTGCAACCGCCGCCACACGAGGAGCCGCCCGTGTCGGCCCCGCCGCCGGTGTCGCCGCCGCAGCCGCCGCAGGAGGAGCCGCTGCCGTAGTCGACCGGGCCGAGCCAGGCGTAGACGCCGAGCCAGTCCTTGTCGGCGCCGGCTTCGCTCACGACGAGCTCGGTGAGGCCGAGGCCGGAGAAGCTCGGCAGCGCGAAGGCGAGGTCGCTGAGCAGGCTACCCGCGACGGTGTCGAGCACCGTCTGGAACAGGCCTCCGAAGCTCTCCACCACGTGCGCGTTCGCCGCTTCGTCGATCTCGTTGTAGCTGACGCTCGGCGTGAAGTTCTCCGGCGCGAGGTCGACCTCGATGGCGAGGTTGCCCGTGGTGCCGTCGAGCGCGAGGTCGGCGCCGGCCTGCCCGTCGAGCTGGACGGCCATGATGCGCGCCGCCCGGCCGTCGAGGCCGGCGTAGAAGTCGAGGTCGAGGTCGTTGATCGCCAGCCCGATGTCGTTGGCGCCGGTGTACGCGACCTCGGGCGGGAGCGTAGGCCGCACCACCAGCTCCAACGGCTGGGACTCGGGGAAGAGCGGGGCGAAGACGTCGCCGGTGAGCGCGTTGAGGATGGAGGTGTCCAGCGGAATGGGGCTGGAGGCCGCATCGAGCGCATAGCAGAGGAGCCCGCCGCGCCAGAGCGCGTACAGCGCGCTGTTGGCGAAGTCGTCGCCGACCAGGATACCCGCGTGGTAGTCGGCGCCGACGCCGGTGGGGACCTGGTCGGGCTCGGGCAGCTCGGAGTCGGTGCGGAGCGATCCGCCCGGGTCGTACGCCGCGATGCAATCGGCAGGCTCGCCGGAGAAGCTGCCCTCCATCCACAGGCGCATCGACGCAGGCGTGATGTCGACGTTGCTCGGCTGCAACATCAGGTGCACGAGCGCCCCGTTGAGCTCGAGGTCCTGCTCGATGGTGGCGGAGGCGAACGCGTCCTCGATCGCGGACTCGAGCTCGGGGCCCATGCTCGCGATCTGGTCCTGGAGCGTGCTGTCGAGCGCGCCGATGAGCAGGTCGTAGATGGAGAGGCCGACGTAGTTGAGCACCTCCTCGATGCTGCCGATCGTGCACTCGCCCAGGTAGATGTCGCTGCCGCCGTCGAGCTCGTAGGTGACGTCGATCTCGCCCATGGTGGCGTCGAGCGTGCGGTGGCCACTGCCGTCGTCGACCACGGCCAGGCGCATCGTCGTGTGCACGTCGACCGGGAAGGGGTTGACGTAGCCGTAGCAGGTGTCCTCGATGCACTCGAGGCTCGTGTAGAGCGCGAACGGGTCGGACGGCGAATTGAGCGCCACCATCAGGTTCGCCGTGATGTCGAGCACGCCCGCGCCGGGCGTGATGTCGGTGCTGGTGACCGTGAGCTCGGCCGAGCCGTTGGTGAGCGAGTACTCGTACCCCCCGAGCCAACACTGATCGAGCACGCCCGCGTAGCCGTCGCTGGTGTCCGGAATCTCGATGGCGGCGGGGAGCAGGCTCGGCACCAGCTCGGCGACCGCGTCGAACCCCTCGGCCGTGATGTCGACCGACACGCCGGGGTTGATCACCTCGCCGGGGGGCCAGGTGGCGGCGGAGGCGGAGAGGACGAGAAGCAGGTGCACGACGACCCCAAGGGCAGGCGCACAATAGCGGACCGCCCCCCCCTCCGGCAACCCCCGCGGAACCCGTGCCCGCGTGCGCGGTCGGTCATGCTACGTGAAGGAGGCCCCGGAGCATCGTGACGCCGCTCTCCCTGTCGCTCCTGGTCATCCACTCCGCGCTCGCGGGCGTGTACGATCCGCTCCTCGTCCCGTTCACCGCCACGCCGGACGAGCTGCGCGCGGCCGCCGAGACCGTGGCCGCCCTGCCGTGGGAGCCGCCGGAGGCCCCGCGGAAGGCCAAAGCCGACGCGGCCGGGCCACGCAAAGAAAAACCACGCACAACCGATGACAAGCCCCCCGTCGTCGAGGTGGTGCAGACGGTCACGGTCCGCTTCGACGACGCCGGCCTGACCACGACGACCCGCCACGACGTGTGGCGCATCGAACGCGACGACACCGCGCTGCGCACCGACACGACGTACTGGGACCCATGGCGCGAAGGCCGGCCCGAGGTCGACCTCCGCGTGGTCGGCGCCGACGGGAAGGAGCGGCGCCTGGACCCGAGCACGCTGGTGGAGCAGTCCGCCGCCACCGGCGGGGGCGAGATGTACGTCGACACCCGCAAGCTCATCGCACCCCTCCCCGGCGCGCGGCGTGGGGCCGTCGTCGAGCAGGTCGAGACCGTGCGGCAGGTGCGGCCGTTCCTCGAGGGGGGACAGAGCGGGCACATCCCGGTGTCCATCAGCCGGGTGGGCCGCGTCGAGGTCGTCCTGGACGCGCCGATCGGCCTGCCACTCCACTGGGACGCGCGGGCCGTCGGCCCCGCCAAGGAGACACGCAAGGCCGGCCGACGCCAGGTTCGCTGGGTGGTCGAGTCGCCGGAGCTGTTGCGGGTCCCGCCCGATCTCGCCCCCCGCGACGCGTACCTGCTGCGGTACGTCGCGTGGTCGACCGCGCCCGACTGGGGCTCGGTGGCCCGCGCCTACGCCACGATCGTCGACGAGCTGGCGGTGCTCCCGCCCGAGGCCGTCGAGGCGGCGAAGGCCGCTCGGGCGCGCGAAGCCGACGATCGCCGCGCCGCCACGGCGATGGCCTTGTGGATCAACGAGCGGGCCCGCTACGTGGCGGTCGAGCTCGGGGCGGCAGCGGTCGTGCCCCGCACCCCGCGGGAGGTGCTGGCGCGCGGCTACGGCGACTGCAAGGACAAGGCGACCTTCCTCGTGGCGATGTTGCGCGCGGTGGGAATCGCGGCCGACGTGGCGCTGTTGCGCGCCGGGTGGGGCCCCGACGTGGACCCCGACCTCCCGGGGCCGAACCTCTTCAACCACGCCATCACCGTGTTCGGCGCGGGCCCGGAGCGCACGTGGGTCGACCCGACGCACCCCGAGCTCCCCGCCGGGTTGTTGCCCGACTCCGACGCCGACCACCTGGCGCTCGTCGCCTCCCCCGCGACCACGTCGTTGGTGCGCACGCCGGCCGCGCGCCCGGTGCACCTGCGGATCGACAAGCGCATCGTCGCGCACGACTACGGGCGGGTCGACCTGGTCCAGGAGCTGCAGTTCCGCCCCGAGAGCGCGGCGGAGCTGCGCGAGCAGGCGCGCGCCGACGGCGTCCAGGCCCTCGTCGACGCGTCCACCGATGCCCTGTTGGGCGACGACCGCGCCCGCTCCGTCGAGGTGGAGTACGACCTGGACCTCGCCGACCTGGACCGCGACGTGCGCGAGATGGTGCGCGTCGGGGGCAGCGCCGACCACTTCGTGAGTCCGGGCAACCTCACGCTGAAGGTGGGCCCCGGCTTCTCCATGAACGCGCTCCCGACGACGTGGCAGCTCGGGCTCTACAGCGACGAGCACGTGCGCACCTTCCCGATCGAGATGCGCGCCATCGTGCAGGACGCGAGCCTGCAGGTGGAAGCGCCGCGAGGGTACACGGCCGAGGAGCTCCCGGCGCCGGTGTCGGTGACCTGGCCGGGGGGCGGCTTCACGTGGCGCTGGACGCGCACCGCGGAAGGCGCCGTGCGCAGCGAGTCGCACATCGAGGTGCCGCGACACGTCGCCCTCGCCGACGTGGAGACGTTCGTGGCCCAGGCCGCCGCAGCGCGGAAGGCGTCCGAGGCGCAGCTCCGCTTCCTCAACGACGCGCGGCGAGCGGAGGAGGCGGGACAGACGAGCCGCGCCCTGCACCTCTGGCGGGCCGCGGCGGGCGCCCCCGACGCCCTGGTGGCCGACCGGGTGGGACACGCCGAAGCGCTCCTCGCAGCGGGCTACGCCGAACGTGCGGCCGCGGCGCTCGCGGCGCTGGGCGTCAGCTCGCCCGACACCGAGCACCTGCCGGTGACGCTCGGGTGGGACGCCGCGAGCCAGGCGCCCTTCGGCTACGGACTGGCCCGGCAGTTCGCACCGACCCCCCTGGTGGAGCGCACCCGCACCCTGCTCCAGGCCAAGGAGGCCGCGGGCGACGACGACGGCGCCCACTTCTACCGCGGCCTGCTCGCCCGCATGACGTTGTACGACCCCGACGGCGTGTACGGGCGCGGCGACGTCGAGGCGGCGCTCGCGCTCCAGGAGGGGGGCACCCACGCCCTGCGGAGCCCGCTGGGCCACCTGCTCCGGGTGGGGGACGCCGCGCGCGTGAGAGAGCTCACCGCGGGGAGCCGCGACGACGCGATGGTCCGCTACCGGGTGGCCGCGGCGGTGGTGGCCGAGGGCCTGGAGGCGGGCAAGAAAGAAGCCAACGCCGCCGCGCGCGAAGGCGCCCACGAGCGGCTCCTCCTCGGCCAGGCCATCGAGGTTGCCGCCGCGGCCCGCCAATGGGACGCGGCGCGCCTCCTGGCGTCGGTCGTGCCCGACAGCGAGGAGGCCCGCTCCCTGGGCGCCGACACCCGACGGTGGACCGAGTACGACCTCGACGAAGACACCGCGGTCGCCGCGTTCCGTCGTTTCCTGCGCGCCCAGGGCGATCCCGCGTTCGCCGCCGACCTGCGCGGGAAGGCCATCACCACCACGTTGGACCCCGAAACGGTCTACCCGTGGTCGGAGGCCGGGCGCACGTCGGTCGACTACCTCCTGGACCGGGCGATGAGCCCGCGGAGCCTCCTCGTCGACGGCGACGCCGCCGGCGGGTACCGCGTGCGGGTCGAGCCGATGTGGACCGCGGCCAAGTTCCGCTACTACGTGGTGCGCGAGAAGGGCGCACTCCGGGTGCGCGCGCAGGGCGGCCAGTGGGGGGAGCTCGGCGAAGAGGCCGGGGCCCGCCTCGATGGCGGGCGGCTCGCCGACGCCCAGCGGTGGCTGGACTGGGCGCTCTTCGACACCGAGCGCCCCGCGCCGGCCGAGTGGGCGGGCTTGTGGACCGCCGACGGCGACCGCAGCGCCGACCGGGCGCGCCTGGTCGTCGCCGTGCTCACCGCGGGCGACGGCGGCGGCAAACGCATCATGCCGTGCGGGCAGTGATGACCCTATCCCTTTGATTGATGATGAGGATCTTGAGTTCTGAGCCTGCTCTTAAAATTTATGATAGATATGATAATTCATATCATGAAATCCTTAACCGAATATCT
>SXOM01000475.1 GCA_005776735.1 Pseudomonadota bacterium | reverse complement strand
GACGGCGGAGCGGGCCGCGCCGCACCGGCGGGCGCGCCGCCGAGGAGCGCGAGCACCGCGGCCACGTCGGCCGGTCGGTCGTCGCGCTCGGGGCGCAAGCAGGCGTGGATGACCCGGATGAGGTCGTCCGGTGCGCCGGCCACGACCCGCTCCGGCGGGGTGTACCGGCCGGCGGCGGCGGCGGCGTGCACCGAGAGGAGGTCGCCCGAGAACGGGGCCCGGCCCACCACCATCCGGTACAAGAGGCACCCGAGGGAGTAGACGTCGGCGCGCACGTCGACCCGCTTCGCGTCGGCGATCTGCTCGGGCGCCATGTACCCGAGCGTGCCGAGGGCGACGTTGGACTGGGTGACCCCGGCCCCGTGCTCCTCAGACTTGACGATCCCGAAGTCGGCCACCTTCGCGATCGGGCGCGCGCCGGCGTACGCGACGAGCACGTTGGCGGGCTTCAGATCGCGGTGGACCAACCCCATGCCGTGCGCCGCCGCGACGCCCCCGCAGACGCCCTCGAAAATCGTACGCACCTCGTCCCAGCCCATCGGCTCGGCGAGCCGAACGTCCAGCGATGGGCCTTCGACCAGCTCCAGGAGCAGGCCCGGCCGCCCCGCGACGTCGACCGCGCCGAGGGTGCGCACGACGTTGGGGTGCTCCAGGCCCAGGAGCGCCTCGGCCTCGCGGCGCACGCGGGCCCGATGGTGTGCGCCCGGCGCGTCGATCACCTTCAGCGCCACGTCGGGGCCGCCGGCGCGCGGACGCACGCGGAACACCTGCGCCATCGCGCCCCGCCCGAGCGGCGCGACCACTTCGTACCCGGCCACGATCTCGCCCTTCTCGAGCACCCCACCCCCGCCGTCCGCGTATCGCCCTATCCCCGCGGGTGGAACTCCGCGTGCACCCGCTTGAGCCGCTCGCGGGGGACGTGGGTGTAGAGCTGCGTGGTCGAGGTGTCGGCGTGCCCGAGCATCGCCTGGACGGCGCGGAGGTCGGCCCCGTGGTTGAGCAGGTGCGTCGCGAAGCTGTGCCGCAGCACGTGCGGACTGACCTTTCCGCGCACCCCCGCGAGCCGCGCGTAGCGGACCAGGCGCGCCCAGAAGTTCTGCCGTGTCATCGGGCGGCCGAGCCGCGACAAGAACACCGCCGTGCCCCCCGGGGGGCGCACGCCGCCCAGGTCCTCGACGAGCCGCTCCCGGGCGACGTCGCCCATCGGGATGAGCCGCTCCTTCTTCCCCTTTCCGCGCACCCGCAAAAAGCCGCCCTCCAGGTGCACCCCGGCCAGGGGCAGGCCCACCAGCTCGCTCACCCGCAGCCCCGTGGAGTACATCAGCTCGATCATGGCGCGGTCGCGGAGGCCCAGCGGGTCGTCGGTGTCCGGACCGGCGAGCACCTTCTCGACCTGCGCTTCGCTCAGGACGGTCGGGACTCGCAACCCGAAGCGGGGCGCGACCACGAGGGTGGCCGGGTCGTCGGCGACCAGGCCCTCCCCCACCATCCACCGAAAGAGCTGCCGGAACGCGCTCCGGTGGCGCGCGCGCGTCCGCGCGTCGAGTCCCTCCCGCTCCAGGTGCACGAGGTAGGCGGCGAGGTCCTCGTGGCGCACCTCGGCGGGCTCGCCGAGCCGGCGCGCACCGGCCCAGCGGGCCAAACGCACGAGGTCCGCCCGGTACGCGGCCTGGGTGTTCTTCGCCAAGGCGCGCTCCACCCGGGTCCACGCCAGGAATCCGTCGACGACCGACGCCCAGCCGGGCGGAACGGGTGGCTCTTCGCGCGTGGGCGCCATGCGCCCCTGTATTCCAGCACGCCTCGCGCTACCTTGCCGCGTGACCCTGCTCCTCCTCCTGGGCTGCGCCACCGGCGACGCCGACACCGCCGCGCCCATCGACCCCGTGACGCTCGCCACGTCGCCCGGCCCGTTCGGGGTCGGCCACCGCGCCGCGACCCTCGAGCTCACCGACCTCGCCGGCGAGGCCCGCAGCGTGGCGACGTTTGCGTGGTACCCGACCGACGACACCAGCGGCACGCCGGCCACCTACTTCCGCGGCCTCCTCACCAGCGAGGTCGCGTGGGAGGACGCGGCGCCGCGGGCGGGCGCACACCCGGTGGTCGTGTACTCGCACGGGCACCAGGGCTACGGCGAAGCGGCGAGCTTCCTGGCCGAACACCTCGCGAGCCACGGGTTCGTCGTCGTCGCGCCCGACCACACGGGCAACACCACGTTCGACGGCGACGCGCGCGACACGCTCATCTACCTGCAACGCACCGCCGATCTGGCTGCGACCCTCGACGCACTCGAGGGCGGGGCGCTCGCCGACCTCGATGGCAGCGGTCCGATCGTGGCCATGGGCCACAGCTTCGGTGGCTACACCGTGTACGGCGTCGCGGGCGCCGCCTACGACGTGGCCGCCATCGCCGCCTCGTGCGCCGACGGCACCGGCGGCGACGTGTGCACCGACTGGGACGACGCCTGGGCGGCGCGCTTCGCCGCCCACGAGGGCGACCCGCGCGTGGTGGCGGCGATCGCGATGGCCCCGGGCGACTTCCGCCTCTTCGGTGCGGCGGGCGCGGCCGCGGTCGACGTGCCGACGCTCCAGATGACCGGCGAGCTCGACGGCGAGCGCGACGCCGACGGGGCCGAGTACCGCGCGGCGCTGGTCGGGCACCCCTGGCTCGACCTCACCGGCGGCGGCCACAACGCCTTCGTCGACCTGGCCGGCAGCCTGGGCGACGGCCAGACGCTGGACCCGGAGATCGGGCACCGGGTCGTCCGGGCCTACAGCCTCGCCTTCGCCGCGCACCACACCGGCGACGCGCGCATGGACGATCTGCTCGACGGAAGCGTCCTCGTCGACGAGGCCGGCGTGCTGCGGTGAGCCGGCGGAGCCGGGGAAGACGCGGCGCCCCGGGGCGCGGGTCGGCGTCGGCGCGGAGGGGGACGCCGGCGAGGGCGGGGGGGGGGCGGAGTCACCGCCGGGTCCTGCACAACGGCAGGACGCCGAACCGCGAGGGGCTTGCTGCACCGGCTCAGGTCGGTGAGCGTGGCGGTGGCGGTCAGCCGGCGCGACGGAGCGGGCGAGTCGCCACGGTGGCGATCAGCGCGGGGTCCCGGCCAGCGCCTCGATGCGCACATTCCGGTCGCCCGTGGCCCCCGAAGCGTCGTTCCCGAACCGGACCGCGAGGCGGTGGGGGCCCGCATCCACCGGCCCCAGGCCGACGGCGGTGGGGCCGAGCAGCGCGATGTGTTGCGGCGCGCCGCCGTCGAGCGTGAGGTCGACCTCGGGCGGGCCCAGGTAGCCGTCGCCGTCGAGCGTCAAGACCAGGCCCGACAGCGCCACGGTCGCCGTGAACTCGACGGTCTCGACGCCGTCGTGGAGCATCTCCCGGTCGAGCACCACGTCCGGCGGCACGAGCTCCCCGAGCACCGCGCCCCGCCAGCCCACCGGCACCCCCTGCGTGCGCTCGTAGAGCCCGCGCAACGCGTCCACGTCGCCTTCCCGGGGGTGCCGCGCCAACAGGCGCAGCGCCTCGCCGCCCCTCCCCTGGGCCTCCAGCGCCCGCGCCACCGGCACCACCACCCCCTCGGCACGCTGCGGGCGCCACCCGAGCGCGAGCGCCGGCGCCCAGCCGAGGGCCAGCGCCGCCTCGTCGT
>SXOM01000474.1 GCA_005776735.1 Pseudomonadota bacterium | reverse complement strand
GGCGGCCGTGGGCGAGCGCGCGCCGGCTGGCTTCGACGAGCGGGCCGATGGCCTCGGTCGGCGCGTCGCTGCGGGACAGGTGCCAGGCGAGCACCTCGGGGGCGACCGGCGCCCCGGCGGCGCCGCGCGCCTGGAGCACGCGGCCCACGCGGGTGTGGAGCTGACGACGGCGGGGCGTCGTCATGCGCATGTACGCGATTTCGCGGGTGGCTTCGCGGTCGAACGCGATGCGGGCGCTCAGATCGTCGGCGATGAGGAGACGCTGGTCGAAGAGCGTGCGCAAGCCCTCCTCTGCGTGCGGCACGTCGGCGCTGAGCCGCCGCAACAGGCCCTGGTCGACGGTGCGGCCGAGGATGGCGGCCCGCTCGAGCACCTCGCGGGCGGCGGCGTCGAGCGCGTCGATGCGCGAGGCGTACCAGGCCTCCATCGACTCGGGCAGCTCGTCGTCGCCGCGCCGGGCGGCGTCGGCCAGGGCCACGAGCTCCCGGGGGCTGCCGTGCGCGCGGTCGACGATGCTCTGCACGACGCCCTCTTCGCCCGCCCGGGGCCCCAGGAGCGGGGTGACCAGCGCGCGGGCCGCGTCGAGGCTCAGCGCCGCCAGCTCGATGGGCGTGAGCCCCGTGGGGAGGCGGGTGCGCGGGCGGGCGGTGACGACCAGGCGCAGCGGGCTGCGCGCGGCGTCCTGGAGGAGGCGCTGCAAGAAGGCCCAGGCGTCGTCGTCGGCCCACTGGAGGTCCTCGACCACCAGGAGCGTCGGGCCGGCGTCGGCGAGGCCGCCGAGGAGCTGCCGGAGCGCCGCGGTGACCGCGCCGAGCTGGGGGGCGCCGGAGCCGACGAACGCGTCGAGGACCGCGGTGGCGCGGTCGTCCATGCCGGGGAGCGCCCGCAAGGCGGCCTGAAGCGCCGAGCGGGTGGGCGCGTCGCCCCCCAGGCGGCGCACGGCACCGACGAAGGGGGCGAGCGGACGCACCGCGCCGTGGTCGTGGCAGGTCGCGCGCAGCACCCGCCACGTGGGATTGCGCGCGGCCCACTCCTGCCACAGGTAGCGCTTGCCGTGCCCGGCGGCGCCGATCACCGCGACCGGCGTTCGGGAGTCGAGGCACGCGTCGAGCTGGGTGAGCTCCCGGCGGCGTGCATAGGCCATGTCGGGGTCGAGCCGGCGCAGCGCGCGGAGGCCCCGCACCCGCCGCACCCCGACGGGCCGCGACTTGCCCCGCACGTTCACGACCTCGGTGGGCCCGGCGATCACCTCGCGCACCGACTCCACCAGCGACGCGGTGGCGACGATCTCGGCGGCCTGCGCTTCGGCCAACAGGCGATAGGCGACATTGACCGAGTCGCCGAGGACGTCCCACGCGAGGCGCGTGCCGTCGCCGAGCACCAGCGTGAGCACCGAGCCTTCGGCGAGCCCGAGGCGCACCCGTACGCCGGTGGCGTCGACCAGGCGGTCCCGCGCCGCGAGCGCGAACCCGAGCGCGCGGGAGTGGTCGTCCTCGCGCGCGACGGGAATTCCCGCCACTGCCATCGCGATGAGCCGGTCGGCCTCGGCGCGGACCTTGAGCAGCACGACGTGGTGCCCCTCGGCCTCCTCGGCGAGCACGCGGTAGACGGCGGCGGCGCTCCCGAGCGGCGCGGACACGAAGACCGCCACGACGCGGCGGTGCGACGGCGGCGGCGGCATCAGGTCGCGCAGCGCCGGCGGCACGAAGCGGACCAGCTCGGACTCGGGAGGGGCGTGGAGCGGACCCTCGCGGGCGCCGGGGTCGTCGAAGTCCAGGGCGATGGCGGCGCTGTCGGACTCGAGCTGCTCGAGCGCCGCGAGCGCAGGGCCGTGCACGAGCTCGTGGCGCTGCTCGCCGCCGCCGAGCTGCATGCACCGGATGAGGCCGCTGGCCAACGCGGAGTGCAGGCGGGGGCGGACAGCGAGGATGTCGTCCATGGCGCGGCGCGCCCGGAGGTGGTGCTCGGGGCCGCGGAACAACGCGAGGATCGCGTCGCCCTCGAGGCCGGCCAGGCTGCCGCCGTGACGGTCGACCGCGTAGAAGATGGGGCGGAACGCCTCTTCCACGGTGGTCGCGAGGTCCTCGGCGGCGGCCCGTTCGCGGATGCGGACGACGTCCTCCTTGACCCGGTCCGGCCGCGACGAGAAGTTGGGGATGTCCAGCCGCAGCAGGGTGCCGCCGAAACACTCCTCCTGCCCCACCGGCGGCAGCGGCGTGCGGCGCTCGACGAGGTGGCGGGGCAACCAGGGGCCGAGGAGCTCGCGCGGGGTCACGAACACTCCATGCGGCCGGGGTGCAGGCCGGTTAAGCGGCCCGGCCGCCACCGGCTGGCGTCCAATCGGGTTCGGGAACCGGGAAGACGCGACCGAGCGCTCACGCCGCCAGCGTGGCACTCCCGACCGGCGCGCGCAACCCCCCGGAGTCCTCTTGACGCTGCTCGATCTGCTCCTCGCCGGAAACGTCACGGAGTTCAACAGCCGCCGAGGTCAGCGCGTCACGCTCGACCTGTTCGCGGCAGACCTCGCGAACCTGCAGTTGCCCGGGGTCGACCTCTCCGGTGCCAATCTCGAGAAGGCCGACTTCTCGTCGACCGACCTGGGCGGGGCCAACCTGAGCAAGGCAACCCTCGTGGGCGCCGACTTCACCGGCGCGAAGTTGGTGCGGGCGGTCGCGATCAAGGCGCGCCTGCGCGAGGCCTACCTCGGTGGCGCCGACCTCAGCGAGGCCGAGCTCAGCGGCGCGGACCTCTCCGAGGCCGATCTCAGCAACGTGCACGCGAGCAAGGCGCGGCTCGGCGGCGCGCGGTTGCGCGAGGTCAGCGCGCGCCACGCGCAGCTCGACCACGCCGAGCTCGGCGAGGCCAAGCTCCAGGACGCCGACCTGCGCGAGGCCGACCTGATGAGCGCCAACCTCAAGGAGGCCGACCTGTCCCGGGCCACGCTCGACGGGGCCAACCTCGAGGACGCCGACCTCGGCGGGGCGCGGCTGGCCGGCGCTTCGTTCAAGGGGGCGCGGCTGTGCGGCACCCGGTTCGCCGGTGCCGATCTCTCCACCGCCGACCTCACCGGCGCGGTGGTCGACGACGACACCGACCTCAGCGGCGCCGACCTCACCGACGCGGTCCTCGACCCGCCCCTGGTCGAGCGGCTGCGGGGCGGCCCGCCCAACATCGTCCCGGTCGACGACGGCGCCGAGCTCCACATCGACGAGCCGTCGGTGGCGCACTCCGGCGACGTGGTGGGCGTCCTGTGGTTCAACGTCGAGGACGGCGAAGACGAGGTGATTCGTGTCGCGGTGCGCGCGGTCGGCGACGCGGCCGGTGGCCCGGCGGCCGAGCTCCCCGTGGCCGCGGCGCAGGTCGTGGCGCGCACGCTCGTCCCCGCGCCCGAGGGCTTCCGCGCCGTCCTGCTCGTCGACAAGCCGGGCGGGATGGACGTGACCGTGTTCGACGTCGCGCGGGACGGCACGCCCGGCCCCGGTCGCAGCGCCCGCCTGGGCTACGCCGTCACCACGCTGCCGGTCATCCAGCCCGACGGGGACGGCTTCCTCCTCTACGGCATCGGCCGCGGCCTGCTCAGCGTGCACCGGTGGTCGCCCGAGGGCCTCGTGGAGCGGCTCCGCGCGCCCGCGAGCACGTTCA
The DNA here is from genome assembly GCA_005776735.1 of Pseudomonadota bacterium. GTDB lineage: Bacteria > Myxococcota_A > UBA796 > UBA796 > SXON01 > SXON01. The sequence continues at coordinate 2,046 of SXOM01000474.1, read as the reverse complement.
AGGGCTTCTGCGACCGGGTGAGCCCGGTGATCCTCGGCAAGGGCGGCACGGTGACGGCGGTCGACGCCGACGGCATCGGGCGCCTGTTGACCGCGCCGGCGGGCTTCCCCGGCCGGCTGCAGGCCGCGTCGGCCCTGCGGGACGACGTCATCGCGCTGGTGTGGGTCAACCGCGACGAGAAGGGCCTGCGCCTGCAGCGCCTGGGGGTCGACGGCGAAGCGCTCCGGCTCGAAACGCAGCACCCCATCGGCTCGGTCGACATCCGCGCGGCCGAGGGCGGCTGGTGGGTGGCGTGGGTGCGCGAGCCCGTCGCCGACCGCGACGTCACCGTGCCGATGGCGATGTGGCTCCCCGAGAGCGGGGACGCGGGCAAGCCGGTGGCGCTGCTCGGCGCCGACGAGCTCGAGGACCTGGAGGACCTGCGCTTCGTGCTCGGCGACGGTCCCCCTCGCGTGGCCGCCGTCACCCTGGACGAGACGCTCCTGGTGGTCGACGTCACCGCGCGGGGTGGTCGCGTCGCGCTGCGGATCGGCTAGCGTGGCGGCGCGCGTCGCCGTCTGCTTCCACGGTTTCTTGCGCTCGGGCGCGGCGATGTGGTGGATGTCGCGGCGGCTGCGGGCGGCCGGGTTCGCCGAGGTGGCCACGCCGACCTTCGGCTACCACCTGCGCGGAATCGAGGCCAACGCGGCGGCGGCGGCGGCCGCGGTGCGGGCGCTGCAGGCGCGGCACCCCGACGCGGAGCTGCACCTGGTCACCCACAGCTACGGCGGCATCCTGGCCCGCGTCACGTGGGCGAACCACGCGCTGCCGCCGCTGCGCCGGGCCGTCCTCGTCTCCCCGCCCAACCAGGGAGCCATGGCGGCCGAGTTGGCGCGCAAGGTGGTCCCCGTCCACCGCGCGGGCTGGGACCCCTTCGCCCAGCTCCTCCCCGGCGTGCCGGCGCGCTGGCCGCTGCCGCCCGGCGAGGTCGGCATCCTCACCGGCGGCACCGGTTCGCCCCGCGGCATGAACCCGCTCCTCGGCGACGACAACGACGGCACCGTGCGCGTCGACGAAGCCCGCCACGACGGCGCGGTCGACTTTCTCGTGGTCCCGGTCCACCACAGCCTCACCATCCTCTCGCCGGCCGTCCTGGATCGGGTGGTGCACTTCCTGGACTACGGGCGGTTCTGACGGGGCCGGGCAAGACGCGGCGACCCGGGGCGCGGGTCGGCGTTTTGCGACGGGGGCAACCGCCTGACGAGGCGTTGGGCAGAACGAGGTCACCCCCGGGTCCTGCCGGGCCGGGCGAAATTGGCGTTCGCTCCCCCGCAGATTCGCCGCAAGCGGCGAACCCGCGCTCCGCTCAGCCAATTCCGCCCGACCCGTCACCCGCCGCGTCACCGAACCGGCCGACACGGGGTGGCGTCTGGCACAACGGGGGAACGCCGAACCGCGAGGGTCTTGCTGCACCGGCCCAGGTCGGTGGGCGCGGCGATGTCGAACTTCGAACGGTATTTTGGTGGCGGTGCCGACCGACGCGGCGTGCGCGGAAACGCGGTGAGCGTGGCGGCGTGGGGAGGTGAGCGCGGCGAGCGCGGCGGCGTCGTGCCCGAGCGGGCCGGGGACGTTTCACAGGACGCCGGTGAGCGCGGCGGCGTCGAGCTTCGAACGGGCCGGGGACGTTTCACAGGACGTCGGTGAGCGCGGCGGCGTCGAGCTTCGAGCGGGCCGGGGGCCCTTGCCCCGGCCGCCAACGAGCGCGGCGGCGTCGTGCCACGAGCGGACCGGGGACGTTTCACAGGACGTCGGTGAGCGCGGCGGCGTCGAGCTTCGAACGGGCCGGGGGCCCTTGCCCCGGCCGCCAACGAGCGTGGCGGCGTCGTGCCACGAGCGGGGCGGTCGGGAAGGACGTCGGTGAGCGCGGCGGCGTCGAGCTTCGAACGGCTTCGCTGCTCGCCAGAATCAGGCCGGGTGTGCTCGTGAAAAGTAGGCCACGGGCGCGCGAGGCGTAGACCGGGCAGGGTCGCGACTCCGACGAGAGTCCGATGGCCGACAAGCGCCCGT